>JAIRRR010000186.1 GCA_031255875.1 Treponema sp. | reverse complement strand
ATCGTCAAAGACGGCCTTGACTCTAAGCGGGGTCAGGGCCGGATCGAGCCAGGAAAAAAGCACCCCGGGTATTTCCCCGGGCATCTCGGAAAAGCCCGGGGCCGCCCCGTAAACCACCGCGGCGTCGCAGGGCATCCCGCTCTGGTATTGGGAAGACCCGATCAGGTAGCGGGGCCTTGACTGGCAGCCTTCGTCCTCGAGCCCCTGCTTGAAGGCGTCGCGCTGCTCGTTGGAGATGTACTCGTCCTGGAAAACAAGGACGGCCGGGATCCGCTCTTCCGGGGCGGCATCCTCTTCGGAAGGCGGCGGGGGGGAAGCCAGCAGGGCGGTCAGGCGGCCCGCCCGGTAGAGGTCGAGTTTCTGATCGGTCCCGATTACCTTAAAGCCCTCCCCTCCGGCGGGCCCAAAATCCTGGCTGCGCCCCCGGAAAACCCCGGCAGGAACCTCCGGGTGCTCCCGGCTGTAACGCCGGGCCGCGTTGTAATACCGGGCGGCGAAAATGACGCAGAAGGGGGTTTCCGCCGCGGATTCCACCGCGAAGACCGCCACGTCGTCCCCGGCGTTTTCCTCTATCAAGACCACCCTGAGCGGCCGCTCCAGCTTAAGGGAGAGGAGGAGCCGGGCCTTCCTAAGCCTTAAAGGGCCGTATATCGCCTCAAAGGCCCGGTCTTCCACCACAAGAACCGGGACGCGGGAAAGAAAAGAGCTGACTCCGAACCAGAGCGCCGCCAGAACAAGAAAAACCGACACCGGAATGATAACGCGCTTTTTCCCCATCGGATCTATTCTATGCGGGGCGGGGTATATTGTCTACGCGAGCGGTGCCGCTTGGCGCCGCCGGGACGGCGGCGCGAGCCTGGCGTTTTTTATTGGAAGGCGCGGGTGTAATACCCAAGAGCCCGCTTGTGCGGGGGAACTTTAGGGCGAATCTTTTACTGCCACAGAGATGGCGGGGTATGAAACCGCGCAGTATAGATAATTTCCTAATTCAACGACAGATTTTTCAAAGAAAAATCTGATACCTCGCCCTTCAGGGCGAGGTGGTTCATTGGCTGCCGCTACTCCGTTTCACTTGTTTTATGCCGGTGTTGGAGAGCGGCAACTTCTTCAAGGGTAACAAAATTCCATCCTTCCTTTTCAAGTTCCGGCCGTTCATCATCCATGTGTTTGTGCAAACCCTCGATACCGCCGTACATTTCAAGAAGTTTTTCCCGGCTGCGTCTGACCTCCGCGATGATGGGATCATAAAAACCTTTCATGGCTTTCCTCCTCGTTCTGGGCAAGATCAAGCAAATAGTCCGGCGTTACCAACAGGGGCGTCCATAATCCGTATTTACCGTTATACGCCATGGCTTTCACATAGGAGTTGAAGCCCAGATGGGTACAATTCCAGGTAAGCAGATAATCTATCCCGACAATCACACAGGTTGCGAGATGAAAACAATCGGATTTTGCCCTTTCGGGTATTTGCAATACGCCAAAATATATGAGGCTTTCCCAAAACTTCAGTTTTTGGGAAAGCAACCGTGAAATTCGCGGTTTTGCAAGGCTGAAAGCCTGAAAAACCGCAAGAGCCTGTCCCAAAACCGTGCGCGTGGCGCACAGTCAATTAGTTTTGGGACAGGCTCATATTTCTGCCAATTCGGCAATTGCTTTTGTCCGAGGTAAAACCGCTATACCCGCCATGAAATCAAGGCGTTTTTGCGCAGCTTCCGAATCGCCAAACCTACACTCGTCAAGTACATACTGGCTGGTATATAACTGATATTCTTTCCGTTCTTGTTCCCAAAACTGTTTTGTAAGAAACTGCCGGGCTGCTATTACCAGGTTCGAACTTCCCCGCGAAGTCGCGTAGCTGGGTATAGTTGTTTCAACATAGAGACTTTTCTTCTCGCCAGCCATAACTGCCCCCGCCGTTTACCAGTATACCGGCGGCATAACGGTTTGTCAAAACAATATCGCTAAATTTCTGGATAAATTTTTATCCATTGGCTTTACGCAAACGTCCGCCGCCGCCTTGTTTATACGCCGGTTTTTCTTTATAATTGAATTTAGAGACGGTTCCGGTTGGAGCATATTCGACAAATTCCGTTGCAAAAACGAAGCAAGGAGCGTTGCATGACCAGTTATAAAGAGTTGGGCCTGGTAAATACCAAGGAGTTGTTTAAGAAGGCGGTTTCCGGCGGTTACGCCATTCCGGCGTACAATTTCAACAATATGGAGCAGATGCAGGCCATTATCCAGGCCTGCGTGGAAACCAGATCGCCGGTGATCCTCCAGGTATCTTCCGGCGCGAGGAAGTACGCCAACCAGAATTTGCTTAAAAATATGGCCAAGGGCGCCGTGGAATACGCCCACGAGCTGGGCTACGATATCCCCATCGTGCTGCACCTTGACCACGGGGACAGTTTCGAGCTCTGCAAGGACTGCATCGAAACCGGATTCTCCTCGGTGATGATCGACGGCTCGCACCTTCCCTACGACGAAAATGTAGCGCTGACCAGGAAGGTCTGCGAATTCGCCCATTCCCAGAAAGACTATGTTACCGTGGAGGGGGAGCTGGGGGTCCTTGCCGGGGTGGAAGACGATGTTTCCGCCGAAAAGAGCCACTACACGCAGCCCGAGGAAGTGGAGGACTTTGTGGGCAAGACCAAGGTCGATTCCCTGGCTATTTCCATAGGGACGAGCCACGGCAGGACCAAATTCAAGCCCGAACAGTGCACGAGGGACGCCAACGGCATCCTGATCCCGCCCCCGCTGCGTTTCGACATCCTTGAAGAGGTCGAGAAAAAGCTCCCCGGCTTCCCCATCGTGCTTCACGGGTCTTCCTCGGTCCCTGTTGAGTACGTAAAAATTGTCGAGCAGTTCGGCGGCAGGCTGCAAGACTCGGTGGGCATCCCCGAGGAGCAGCTCCGCAAGGCCGCCAAGAGCGCGGTCTGCAAGATCAACATCGACTCCGACGGCCGGCTTGCCATGACCGCCATGATCCGCAAGGTCTTTGCCGAAAAGCCCGAGGAATTCGATCCCCGCAAGTACCTGGGGCCTGCCCGCGACGAGCTTAAAAAGCTCTACGCGCACAAAAACACCAGCGTCCTGGGCAGCGCGGGCCAGGCGTAATACACGGCGGGCGCGGCTATTTGGCCCGGATGAGGACGGCGTCGAAGACCGCGCAGAATTCCCGGGGGTCCGCCTGGCGTTTGCGGTAAGCGGCGCCGGCCCCCAGGGCGGAAAACCACTGCTCAAAGGAAACGTCCCGCCCTACCCTGCCGTAGCCTATGGCGGTTTTCCCGCCCGGTATGTCTTTGGCGGCGTCAAGCCAGTCGCAAAGCTCGTCCTGGAAATCGCTGATGATAAAAAAGCTGGAATTTTCGCCAAGGTACTGCTTGCAGTATTCGATGCCCTTGCCCAGGACCGTGCCGCCGCCCGACGAAACGGTTCTGAGCGCGGAAAGCGGGACGTCGTCCCGGAGGCTGTCCGACCAGGAAACAAGGCGGCTCCGCCTTTTGTCAAAGGCCCCTTCGGCCCGGACGATGATGCCCACCACCTGTTTGACGAAAGAGGCCGGGACGCTGCCCGAAACATCGAGGAGTATGCAGACGCTGTTCCGCGTCCATGCCTCGTCCCGGCGGCGGCGGGGGATCAGGGTTTCGGCGTTGAACTTGTTGCGGTTGGCGTTGTAAAGCAGGTCCGTGTAAAGGCGGCTTTTTCTAAGGCAGCGGCTCCGCTCCCGCAGTATGCCGAGCAGATCGTAGGTATCGTCGCACTCGGTAACGGAGCGGGAGATGCGGGCGTTGGTAAAGGCCGCGCTCCTGCCCGGACGGGGATCGCCGTCTTCGGCAGGGGGTTCGCCGCTGTCCGCGAAGGCCGTTACGGCGCTTTCGTGCTGCTCGCGGATCTGGTCTTCCATTTCCCGCCCCGCGTTGTAGGCGCTGATATCCGAAGAACGTATCTTCCTGTCCGGGCTGCCCGCCAGCGCGTCCATGAACGAAGCGTATTCGATGCAGAGGAAAGCCATATAGCTTATCCAGTCGAGCCCCCGGGGCCAGGAAGGTTTCGGGTAGAGGTACTCCTCGAACACGGCCCCGGACGGGCTTATGACAGGGCCGGGGGGGATGCCCGGGGGCGCGGCTCCGCCGGCCCCGCCGAATTTCCTGTCTTCCAGTTTCCGCAGCAGCTCCATCGCGTCCTTTCCGGTAAAGACCGGCGCTTCAAGCTCCCGGAAAAAACGGTAGCGGAGAAGGTAGGGAAGCGCGGCGTTCCAGTCGTCTTTGAAGAGCTTGCTGTTAATTTCCATTGCCTGCGCGATTTCGGAAAACCTGTTGTACATATAACTGGAGTAGACGCCCAGTTTTGCCAGAAGGTTCCGCTCCGGGGGGAGCCGGGCCAGTATTGAGTGGAGGTTGTTCCGGAAGAAAGTTTCAAACTGGACGCGGTGCGCCCTGGGGCGCTGGTAGTGGTTGAAGAGTATGTGCCCCTTCTCGTGGAGGTCCCGGATCATCCTGGCCTGGGGATCGGCGTTCGGGTTGATGTAGACGCAGTACTCCCCCCGCATGGCCCGGTAGGAAAAGCTCAGCGGGGCTTTGAAATTTACGGCGGTGTTTTTCCGGCCTTTTATATAGGTGATGCTGATGCCGAGCCTTTTGAGGAGTCCGTTGACCGGGCGGTACTGCGCCGGCTCCCAATCCCGGTCCGCCGGGTAGAATGTCCCGATAAGGGAACGGAGCGCCTCCTTCTCCGGCCCGCCTACCGGGTTTCCCCTGCCGGCGGCGGTCACCGGATCTCCGCCGCCATATCCCGGGCGGCTTCCCCGGCAGCGCCCGCGTAAGCGTCCCGGATTTCCCGGAACAGGGCAAGGGCCGCCTGTTCCGCCGGGGCCCCGGCGCCACCGGCCTCCTCCTCCAGCAGCGCGATCAGGTAATCGAGGCGCTGCATGTCGTTGGAAAAGCGGTAACGGTCGGCCTTGTTTTGGGCGTTCCTCTGCCTTGCCGCCCCGACGGCCTCCGCGGAGCTTCCGTACACCCCCCCGACATAGGCGGCCAGGGCGTCCAGATTGGGATCGCCGGCGGCGTTCCACAGGGAGGATTCCCGGAAAAGCACCCATTCCTGGATCGCGTCGGCCACTTCCCTGCCGGTAAAATCAAGGGGCGCGGCGGAAGGCGCGGCAACATCGCTCCCGCCTTCCAGCGCGGTATAGAGCTTGGCGTAGAGGGTCTCCACGTTGCGCAGATAGCTTTGCTGCTGTTTTTCGCTCAGGGTATTGGTGCCGATACCGACAAGGCCGTAAACCATGTTGAGCATCTCCTTCCCGCGCTCCCCGAAAGACAGGCCCTTCCGCAGAAAGGACAGGGTTATCCTGAACAGGTAGGACAAGGTGCGCCCGGAGATAAAATTGTAAACATAGCGGGTGTTACCTTCGTACATGTTGTTATAGACCTGGTTGTTGATATCCATGGCGTAGTACCGTTCCCCTCCGGCGCTGTCCGTTTCCTCGAACGCCGAAAGGAGCGCGCGGAACATCGCCTTAAGGCCCGAGGCAAGCCTGCCGCGATCCCCCGCCGCAAGACGCCGGTCCCCGTAGGCAGGAAGCTCCCTGCCCCAGTCGGACGGGTCCTGGAGGAATTCGTTAAGGAAGCTGTCGTTGCTCTCGTAATAGAGGTTGACGATGCAAAAACGGTTCAGCATGGGCGCCATCATGTTGAACTGCCAGGGGATATTCTGCTTGTAATTTGCCGCGGCAAGCACCAGGGCGGATTCGGGCAGTTTCTTCCCGTGGCCTATGGTCCTCTCAAAAACAAGCTGCAACAGGGCGCCCTGGACATTCTCCTGGGCGGTGCTGATCTCGTCCAGAAAAAGCAGCGACGGCACCCCCTGCCCCGCCTTTTCAAGGACGGTCCGGTACCAGTGCGGCTCAAGGATTTCGAGCCGGACTTCGCCGGAGGCCCGGTCCTCGGTACGGACCTGGAAACCCAGAATCTCTTCCTGGGAATACCGGGAGCCGACAAGCGTCTCTATATGGTAGGAATTACGGGCGGCCCAATTGGCCACAACAGTTGACTTGGCCAGCCCCGGATTGGCGATAAGCAGCACGGGCACGCCGCTGTCCCGGCTGATTTCAATGGCGAGTTCTATCTGGTCGCGGATTTTGTTGATATGGTTCATGCCTGGATTCTGTAATATAGCATTACGGGGGAATATCCGCCAAGGCCCCGGCAAACGCTGTCTTTTGCCGCAGTTTGCGCTTAAAATTATAGCATGGCAGGCATGTCTATCGAACAGCGGGCTTCCGTCATCCAGGCGGCGTCGATTACCGCCATTGCGGGGAATTTCGCGCTTTCGGCGCTTAAAATAGGCACGGGCCTGTACGCGCGGAGTCTCGCCGTGCTGGGCGACGGCATTGACTCGGGCGTGGATGTGCTTATCGCGATCATGTCCCTGGTCGTGGCCCGGGTGATTTCCCGGCCCGCCGACGCGGGGCACCCCTGGGGCCACGGCCGGGCGGAAACCATAGCCACCTCCCTGCTGTCCCTGACCCTGTTTTTCGCCGGGGGCCAGCTTATCCTCAGCTCGGCCCGGAACCTGCTGTTCGGCAAGGCGGCGGAGATTCCCGGCGCGCCGGCGCTGATCGTGACGGCCGTCTCGATAGCCGGGAAACTGCTCCTGGCCTGGAGCCAGTACCTGTTCGGCAAAAAGGCTGATTCCGCCATGCTCCGCGCGAACGCCAAGAACATGACCGGCGACGTGGTTATTTCCGTGACGGTACTGCTGGGCCTCTTCCTGTCGCGGCAGCTCGGCAGGGGGGCGATCGATTCGGCGGCGGCGATTCTGGTGGGCCTCTGGGTGATCAGGCAGGCCGTGGGGATTTTCCTGGAGGCGAACACCGAGCTGATGGACGGGAGCAGCGTCGAATCCTACAAGGCCGTGTTCGAGGCCGTCCATTCGGTGGAAAAGGCCGGGAACCCCCACCGCACCCGCATGCGGCGCATCGCCGGGCTTTGGGACATCGACATTGATGTCGAGGTCAACCCGGATATCACGGTGCGCGAGGCCCACCAGATCGCGACGGAGGTGGAGCTCGCCATAAAAAGCCGGGTGGAAGGGGTCTACGATATTATGGTCCACGTCGAGCCTGTGGGCGACAGCGGGAAGCACGAGGGATTCGGCCTGCGGGAAGAGGGAAGCGGGGAATCCGGGTGAGCCGTCCCCGTTCCCAGCCCTTCCGGAACTCCGTTGGTAACGGCTTCTACCCGGTGAATATCGACTGCTTTATCCAGCGCAGAAGGCTTATCTTTCCCAGGGGTATCCTCATCTCCTCGGCCGGCTTTTCCCGGCCCGCGCCCCGGGTGAGCGGGCGCAGCAGCAGTACCGTTTCCCCGCCGGATTTTTCCAGCGCCTGGGGCGTCCCCAGAATGCGCTTTTCCCCGCCTTCCGCAGGGAGCAGGACTTCCACCAGGGACCCGCCGGCAATGGCCTGCTTGGCGACTATGGTCTTCCCCACGTAGTCCAGATTCCGCGCCTCGATCTTTTCGTGCCGCGCCGCGCCGCCCGTAAGCTGGGATTCGCTTACAATCTGCCGCCGCTCGATACGGGCCGCAAGCTCGTCTTGATCCGGCTTGGGCAGCCCGCTTTTCCGCAGGGCTTCGCGGAGCTTTTTCTTCTGTTCCTCCGCGGCCTTCTCCCGGCCCGCCGGGGCCTCTGCCGGCGCTCCCGGCAGGCTGCCGGAAAAAGAACCGCCGGTGGGGGGGTAAGTCGAATAGGCAAGCGCGGCATGGTCGTCTTCGTCGGCCAAAACAGGGGGCGGCTGGGCTATAATGTCCACCCCGGCTTTCTGCAAGATCCGGGAGGCCTCGTCCTTGCCGCTGACGGCCAGGAGGTACACCCCCGGGGCCAGGGTCCGGCTGATAAGCGGCGACAGGGTCCCGGTCTCGGCAAGGTAGCGCCGGTCCTCCGAAAGCGTCAGCACCGTGCCCTGAAACAGCGATACTGCCGAGTAGCGGTTTTCCCAGTCTTTTACCGTCCAGGACAGATTCTGATCCGGCGCGCCCAGGGAAAGCCGTTCCAGAATCCCGATCATGTCGTCCGCCCTAAGCCCCTGGTCGAAGCCCCGGACCACCGAATCGCGGGTAAGCTCGAAGCGTACCGTCGCGCCCGTCTCCCGGCACTCGCAGAAGGAGGCCAGGGCCGCCGCGCCGGAAAAGTCGATTTCCGGGTACAGGATGCAGGAAAAGGGCGTATCCATGGCGATTGCCGGCTGGGGCTGGGCCCCCCCCCGGCTTCCGGGCGCGGGCTGCGGGGCCGATTCGCCGGACAGCTCTTCCGGCGCGTAAACGGCCTCGCCGGAATTTTCCCCGGCGGCCCGGAGCAGGCCGGCGGTTTCCAGGGCCGCGATAAGGCGCCCGGTTTCCCCGGCGGCAGAATCGGGCGAGGGCGGCCTGCCGTCGTTCCGGGAAAGGCCGTCGCCGCTCCGCTCCTGGATTGCCGCCAGCCGCAGCAACGTCCGCCGGGGGTAAAGCCTCCCGTATTCAAGCGGCGACATGAAACAATGGATAAAGCGGGCAAGATTCCGGACCCGCCCCCGGCGGAAATACCAGCTGTCGGTTTCGGTACTTTGGGGGGCCGCGTAGATTCCCGCGGCAAGGTATTCCAGGCGCTCCCCGAAACTCAGCTTCCCGAAGAAGGCCAGCCTCCGCTTTTCGGGCATCAGGCCCGCCCCGCCGGTTTCGAGAAGGCCGATACACCGCATCCCCTCGACAATAGGCCCGATGTCCAGATCCGGGAAAATCTGCCTGCTGTCGTCGGCGATCTTCTTCCGTATCCCCCCGCCTGTTTTGAAAAAATCCTTCTGGGCCTCGCCCTGGGCGGCGACAAAGGCGACGAGCGCGGCCAGTATCCGGTCGTCAAGCGGGCGCTGCCCCGGCGGCTGCCGCGCGTCCCCGCCTCCGGGAAACGACGGGAACAAGACGGATCTGTCCGCTATGAAAGGGGAGAGCACCGGCTCCAGGAGCGGGTTGAGGCTGACGCGGTAATTCCCCTCCTCGCGGAGGCGGTACAGGATAAACCGCTCTTCCAGATTGAGGAGCAGGCCGTGAAATTCCGCGCAGGAATACTCCCCGGCAAAGAAATTCTCAAGCTCCGACGGCGGCGGATCGCCAAGCAGCGCGATGGCGGCGATGATCCGGTGATCGTCGTCGTTGATATACGCGGCGATCGTTTCCTGGATTTCCTTCCGCGACAGGAACGCCGCCAGATTCTCCATAAGCTGGTGCTTGTTGAACGGGGTTTTGATGTTCCCGAAAACGCTCCTGAGAAGATCGAAACAGGCGTTGTCAGGCAGGGTAAGGATGCTGGCTTTCCATTCATCCTTGGATCTGAACCGCCAGGAGGGCGTGCCGCTTCTATTCATGGGGCCCCCTCAGTTCTTCCCCGGTCCAGTGCTGGATCGTGTACTTGTAACCCTGCTCGGCAAGAAATTTCTGCCTGTTTGCCGCGAAATCCTCTTCCACGGTAAAACGGGACACCAGGGTGTAAAACCAGGAATTCCGCCCCGGGCCGCCGTTCACCGAGGGCTTGGGCCGCAGGATCCGGCCCAGCCGCTGGGCTTCCTCCTGCCGCGAACCGAAGGATCCCGACACCTGGATGGCCATTGACGCGTCCGGCAGATCGATGGCGAAATTGGCGACCTTGGAAACCACGATAACCGGCAGCTTCCCCCGCCTGAAGTCGCCGTAGATACGCTCGCGCTCGGCGTTGGGGGTCTTCCCGGTGACAAGCGGCGCCCTGAGCAGCCGCGCGATAGCTTCAAGCTGGCTGATGTACTGGCCGATGACCAGTATATAGTCCTCGCGGTGGTTCTCCACAAGCTGGGCGACCACGGTTTTTTTCAGGGGATTCTCGCTTGCCACGCGGTACTTTTCCCGGGGCGAAGCCACGGCGTAAAGCGCCTTGAGTTCCTCCGGCAGATCGAGCCTGATCTCCGTGCAGAACGCGCAGGCGATCCAGCCCTTGCCCTCAAGGTCCTTCCAGGGGACATCGTAGCGCTTGGGCCCTACCAGGCTGAACACCGCGTCCTCCGCGCCGTCTTCCCGTACCAGCGTCGCGGTCAGCCCCAGGCGGCGCACTGCCTGCAGTTCCGCCGCGACCCTGAATACCGGCGCGGGCAGCAGATGCACCTCGTCGTAGATGATGAGGCCCCAGGGCCTTTCCCGGAAAAGCCTGAAATGGGGGAAGGGGCCGTCCTTGACCGGCCGCCAGGTGAGTATCTGGTAGGTGGCCACCGTAACCGGGGCCACGGATTTGGAATCGCCCGAATATTCGGCGATCTGGCCCTTTGCAAGCCGGGTCTTGTCCAGAAGCTCGTCCATCCACTGGTGCACCGCCGCCACATTCGTCGTAAGGATCAGGGTATTGGTTTTGAGGAGGGACATAAAGGCCATCCCCACAATGGTTTTCCCGGACCCGCAGGGAAGCACGATCACCCCGTACCCGGTGCCGGGCCCTCCGTCCCCGGCTGCCGAAGCGGCGGCCTCCTTCTGGTAGTCCCTCAGGACGAATTCCTTCCCGGAGGCGCACTGTTCCCGCAGGCATATCTCAAGCGGCTCCCCGCTTGCCAGGGGCGCTTCGTCCTTGACCGGCCAACCCAGCCTGATAAGCTCCCGCTTTACCGATCCCCTGTCGGTAAGTTTCAGGCTGAAGCCCGGGGCCGTTTTTTCCAGGTACTTGTCCAGCGATTTGGCGGCGGCGATTTCCGCCCTGACGGCCCTGTTGTCAACGACGAGGAGCAGTTTTTCCCCGGCCTTGCCGGACGCTCCGGCGGCGGTCATCCGGATTTTTCCATAGCGGGCCATGGTATCCCCGAAACTTTCGAGGACGCCCGAAGGGATGGGGTAGCGCGTGTAGGTCTCCAGGGCTTTGATAACATCCTGCGGGGTAAAGCCCGCGCCGGCCGCGTTCCACAGGGAAAGCGGCGTGATCCGGAAAGTGTGAATATGCTCCGGGGATTTTTCCAGTTCCGCGAAGGGCATAATGGCAATCCGGGCAGCCTCCGCAAGCGGGGCGTGCACATCGAGAAGCAGGGTTCGGTCGCTCTGGACAATCAGAGGGTTTGCGGGGTCCAATGCCATAACCCTCTTATTATAGACGAAACGGCTTTTGAAAGAAAGTACGCAGGACGCCTTGCGCATCCGCGAGATGCGAACCGTTGCGCGATCGCGGCGATATTTGCTAGAATCGATACCAGGCACCAGATGAAAAGAATCGCCGCCATAATTACAGCAGCCGGTTCCTCCGCACGCATGGGCGGCTCCAAGAAAGAGTACCGCCCCCTGAACGGCCGCTTTGATTCCGGGGGGAAGGCGCTTACCGTGCTGGGCGCGGCCGCGGCGGCTTTCGCCCTGGTGGAAGATGTCTGCTGCATAGTGATCACCGCGCCCCCGGGCGGGGAAAGGGCTGCCCTCGCCGCCCTGCCGCCGCTCCCGGGCATGGCCCGGCCCGGGCCGTCCTTCCCGGAAGGGTATATCCGCTGCGTTACCGGCGGCCCCACGCGCCGCGCCTCGGTGCACAACGCCCTGGCGGCGCTGAAAGACTACGATCCGGCCTACGTGCTTATCCACGACGGCGCCCGGCCCTGGGTGGACCAGGCCCTGATACGCCGCGCCATAGCCGCAGTAATCAAGCACGATGCCGTAGTGCCGCTGCTCCCGCTTACGGATACGCCCAAGGAAACCGACGGCGCGGGGTTCGTGCGCCGCCACCTGAAGCGCGCGCAGATAGGCGCCGCGCAGACTCCGCAGGCATTCGCCTACCCGGCCATCCTGCTGGCGCACGAACAGGCCGCTGCCCGGGAAAGGGAGGGCGCCTGCTATACCGACGATGCCGAAGTCTGGGGCGAGTTTATAGGCCCCGTGGCGGTAATCGAAGGGTCCCCTCAAAATAAAAAGATCACCTTCCCGGAAGACCTGGCGTAAAGGCCGCGCCGGGCCGCCGCTTCCAAAGATTTTTTCGCCGTGCTACAATGGGGCAATGACAAGGGCAGGCATAGGCTGGGATTCGCACGCGCTGGCGGCGGGCCGCAGATTTTTGCTCGGCGGGGTCGAGATCCCGGCGGAAAAGGGGGAAGCCGGCCATTCGGACGGCGACGTCCTCTGCCACGCGGTAGCCGATGCGATCCTGGGGGCGGCCGCCCTGGGCGATATAGGCGGGCTTTTCCCGCCCGGCGATCCGGCCTTCCTCGGCGCGGACTCCCTGAAACTGCTTGAAATCGCGTATCAAAAAGTCCGGGGCTCGTTCTGGCGCGTGGTAAACCTGGACTGCGTGGTAATCTGCGAAAGGCCCAGGGTGCTTCCCTACCGGGAGCGGATACGCGCCTCCCTGGCAAAGGCGCTCTCGCTGCCGGTGGAATCGGTGTTTGTAAAGGGAAAGACCGGCGAAGGCCTGGGCGGCGGCCTGGGCGCGGGGGAAGCGGCGGCGGCGGCGGCGGTGGCGCTGCTTGAGCGGGACGAAGGGCAGGGCCGGGATGGAGCGTAAAACTCTTGGGAAAGCGGGCCCCGCAAAGCCCGGGGCCGGGGGGAAAGAACCCGTGCGGGATGTCCCCTGGGCCGCGATCTTCGGCGCCCTGGAAAAATGGAGCGGCAAGATCCTGGGGGCCGAAACGCCGCCGGTAACCATGGCCTCCGTGGGCGTGAAAGGCCCGGACCACGCCCCTGCGGTAAATGTAATCGCCGGGGATACAGGCCGGGACCCCTGGGCGGTCCTGGTCTCCACCATCCTGAGCCTCCGCACCAAGGACGAGGTGACCCTGACCGCCTCGCAGCGGCTCCTTGAAAGCGCCCCGGATCCCGCAAGCATGCGGCTCCTTCCGGAGGAGGCTGTCGCCAGGCTGGCTTACCCTGCGGGGTTTTACCGGACCAAGGCGGCGAATCTCAAGAAAATAGCGGAAATACTGCTGGATCGCTATGGCGGCAGGGTGCCGGATGATATGGAAAGCCTGCTCGCCCTTCCGGGCGTCGGACGGAAAACCGCGAACCTCGTGCTTTCGGAGGCTTTCGACAAAGACGCCATCTGCGTGGATATCCATGTGTACCGCATCTCGAACCGCCTGGGCTTTTTCGGCACGGGCGGCACCAAGGACCCCTTTGAAACCGAGATGGCCCTGCGCTCCATGCTGCCCCGTAAATACTGGAAGAAGATCAATTCCCTGTTTGTTTTTTACGGCCAGCAGATCTGCCGCCCGGTAAGCCCGTATTGCTCGAAGTGCGTAATCGAAAATCTCTGCCCCCGGCTTAACGTAGGCCGCTCCAGGTAGCGAAGAACAGCCGCAGAGGGCAATTCAAATCCGCGCCGAAGCGTGGTATAATCTTTCGCGGAGCAACAGGATGAAAGCGACTCACAGTCCCGGTGAACGGATCACCGAATTATGCAGAACTTATTCCATCACCAGGGAAACCCTGGCGGAGCGGAGCGGCCTTGATATCGAGCTGATACGCCGCATTGAAGAAGACGGCCATATCCCGGACCTGGCGCCCCTGGTCCGCCTGAGCCGGGCCCTGGGGGTCAGGCTGGGGACCTTGCTGGACGATCGCGAGGAACTGGGGCCGGTCATAACCCGCGCCGGGGAAGCGGGAAAGACGCCCCGCTTTGTGACCGGCGTCCCGCCGGAATCCCGGCCCGATTCACCGCAGCCCCCGGCCGGGCAGGGGCCTTCCCCGGATACCGGCGGCCCCGAAGCCGGCAGGCCCCGCCAGGGCCTGAGCTTTAGCGCCCTGGCCGCAGACAAGGGCGGGCGGCACATGGAACCCTTCATCGTGGATATCGAGGGGGATGCGGAACAGACGAAGTCCACCCACGAAGGGGAAGAATTTATCCACGTTCTGTCGGGGAGGCTCTCCCTGGAATACGGCACGGACAACTATACCCTGGAAACAGGCGATTCGGTCTACTACGATTCCATCGTGCCCCACCGGGTCCTCTCCGCAGACGCTTCCCCGCTGAAAATCCTGGCGGTAATTTACACGCCCGTATAACGGGGAGGCAGGCATGACGTATATCGAAAAAACCCTGGGGGGCTTGCTCAGGGAGAAGGCGGAACAACAGCCGGACCGGGATTTTATCGTTTACCCGGACCGGAATCTGCGTTTCAGCTATGCCGATTTCGACCGGCGCGCGGACGAGCTGGCCAGGGGGCTTCTCGCCATGGGGCTGAAGAAGGGGGACCATATCGGCATCTGGGCCACCAATGTGCCGGACTGGAACACGGTCCTCTTCGCCGCGGCCCGGGCGGGCATGGTCCTTGTCACGATCAACACGGGGTACAAGCTCCACGAGCTGGAATACCTTTTAAAACAGTCGGACCTAAAGTGCCTGATGATCATCGACGGCTGGCGCGATTCGGACTACGTATCGATGGTGTACGAGCTGGTGCCGGAGCTCAAGACCGCGCCCCGGGGAAGCCTCAATGCGGAAAAGTTCCCCTTCCTGGAATACGTCGTCTACGCCGGCCAGGTAAAGCACCGGGGCATGTACAGCATGAGCGAGGTCCTCCTCCTCGGCCGGCATACCGGCGCCGGGGAACTGCGGGCCATCGAGGCATCCCTCGCTCCGGACGATGTCGTCAATATGCAGTATACTTCCGGGACCACGGGCTTTCCCAAGGGAGTCATGCTGACGCACCGGAATATCATCAACAACGGGCTGGGGATAGGCGACAATATGCGCTTTACCGAGGAAGACATCGTCTGCCTGCCCGTGCCCCTGTTCCACTGCTTCGGCCTCGTGCTGGGCATGATGGCGATTATCACCCACGGGTCCTGCGCGGCGATACTGGAATGGTTCGATCCCCTGCTGGTGCTGGCCACCGTGCAGAAAGAGCGCTGTACCGCCGTCTACGGCGTCCCCACCATGTTTATCGCGGAACTCGGCCACCCCATGTTCAAGATGTTCGATCTGTCAAGCCTCCGCACCGGCATCATGGCCGGCTCGCCCTGCCCCATCGAAACCATGAGGCAGGTAATAGAATTGATGCACATGAAAGAAATTACCATCTGTTACGGCCTTACCGAATCTTCCCCGGTGATGACCCAGACCCGTTACGACGACGATCTGGAGACCAGGGTGGAAACCGTGGGCCGCGCCCTTCCCGGGGTAGAGGTGAGTATCAGGGACAGGGAGACCGGCGAAGAATGCCCCGACGGGGTCCACGGCGAATTCTGCTGCCGGGGCTACAACACCATGAAAGGCTACTACAAGATGCCCGAAGAAACCGCCCGGTGCATTGACCGGGAAGGCTGGCTCCATTCCGGGGACCTGGGGGTAAGGGACGGCAGCGGCCGTTTCCGGGTAACCGTCCGCATCAAGGACATTATCATCCGGGGGGGCGAGAACATATACCCCAAAGAAATAGAAGACTTTCTCTATACCATGCCCGGCATCAGGGATGTGCAAGTAGTCGGCATCCCCAGCGAAAAATACGGCGAGGAAGCGGGGGCCTTTATCATCCTCCAGCCCGATGTTTCCATGGGCGCGGAGGACGTGCGGGATTTCTGCCGGGGCCGGATAAGCCGCTTCAAGATCCCCCGGTACGTGTTTTTTGTGGATTCTTTCCCCCTCACCTCCAGCGGCAAAATACAGAAGTACCTGCTGCGGGAAATAGGCGCGAAGAAAGCGGCCGAGCCCGGGGCCGAAGCATAGGGCCGGCGTTCCGGCAGGCTGAAAAAAAAGACCGCGAGAGGAGGGGACCCGCGGCCTGAATTGGATAATAAGGCTGATTAAAGGGGCAGGGCTTCGACCATATAGCGGATATCGTAGCCCGAGCCGGTCTCGCTCTGTATTTTCTGCTCGATCACGAAGACGGCGGAGTACCCCCGGGGATCAAGGACAACCTTGCAGATGCGGTATTCGGCAACCAGGGGGCGCTTGACCTGGGGGGAGCCGGCAACGTAGCTTTTACGGGACCCGTTTCCGGATACCCGCTCGAAATTGATATAGAACGAGGAACGCAGGCCCGATCCGGAGCCTTCTCTCTGCGGGACCAGGGTGGCTTTGTAATTGGCCCCGCCGGCAAAATCCCGGAATTCGATAGGGCTGCCCGCCGGGGCTGCGGCATCGGTGTCCAGGGCGACGTAGAGCAGCTGCCCCTGGGTAAGGTAGTTGATCCGGTGGTTTTCCGCCAGCGAGGTATTCCTGCTGATAAGCCGGTAGAAGGCGCCCGCGCCGTCCTGGCCCGGAACCGCCGCAGTGTCGTGGACATAGCTTAGCCGGCCGCCGGCGACGAAGTTATTCCGGGCGACATCCACCGCGAAAAGCTCCGCCCAGGGCCGCAGGGTCGCGGCCTGGACCCCGTACTGGGCGAACATGTACACCTTTCCGTCCGGGGAAAAACCCAGGTCCACAAAAGTCGCTACGTCGCCCGCCCGGAGGGAGAAAAGCCCCCAAACCATTAGAAAAAGAGCCGCGCAGATGGATTTTCTTTTTACCATAGAAACAACCTCATTACTCAATATCGGATTTATTCCTTACCGGCTTTAGGGAACCGCTGAAAACTTCGGTTTTTAACGGCATCTCCCAGAACCGTTTAGCCGTGTGTACGCCCCGCGCCCTTGAGAAGCAGGGCGAAATTGTCTATGCTAGAGGCAGACATGACCCTTTCAAGCCGCAACACGGTCTTCAAAACCGGGATAGCCTTTTCGCTGGTAATCCTGATAGTTCTTCTGGCCGCGTCGTCCACAGCCCTCCCTTTCTACCCTGAATTGCAGCAGGATGCGGCGTTCCGGCCGTTGGAGTTTTTTACCCCCGCCCCCCTGGTGCCGTACCTAACGATGATCGCCGCCGTTCTTTACGCGCTGGTCACGCTTGCCTTCATCTTTTACTATTTTGAGAAAACCCAGTCCCCCGAGATCCTCTTTGTCGCTTTTTTTGCCCTTTCCTTCGCCTTCGAGGCCGCCCGGATCATGCCCCCCCTGCGCACGGCCCTGGAACTTCCCGGGGTTTCCCTCGGTTTAGCCCAGCGTTTCCTGCTTTTCGGCCGCTATTCCGGCGTTTTTTCGATCTTTGCCGCCAGCATCTGCGCCGCAGGCCTGGAAATGCAGAGCCCGCGCCCCACCATCCTCATCATCACCCTGTCCGCCCTGGTAATCGCCGCAGGCATACCCGTTGACGGCTTTTCCTGGGATTCGAGCTTCAGCATGATCGTGGGCTACCGGAGCATGTTCGGGCTGCTGGAAGCCGCCCTTGCCCTGGCAACCTCGGTTAGCTTTATCGTGGCCGCCCACACCCGCGGCTCCCGGGAATACATCATCATCGGCGCCGGGGCCTTTCTCGCGTTTCTGGGCCGCAGCCTGTTCATCCGCGCGGACGCCTGGATTACCCCCCTGCCCGGCCTCGCCCTCCTGGCCCTGGGCACCCTGTTCATCTGCGGCAAACTCCGCCAGGTGTACCTGTGGCTTTAGGCTTCGGCGC
>JAIRRR010000164.1 GCA_031255875.1 Treponema sp. | reverse complement strand
CCCGTCCTTTCCCTGGACGCCGCCGAAAAGATCCGCCTTATCGCGGAGGCCGAGGGCGCCAGGGCCAAGGTCTCTTCAATACATGTCAATATCTGGATGGGCGACTACGACAAGCTTTCCATGGCGGAACGTTTCCTCTCCGGCCGCTTCGGCTGGCGGAAAGGCGCGGGCGACCGGGAAGTTGTCTTTGTGGGGGATTCCCCGAACGACGAGCCGATGTTTGCCCGCTTCCCCCTGGCCTGCGCCGTCGCCAACGTCAGGCGCTACGCCGCCCTGATCAGGCGCGGGCCGGCCTTTGTCGCCTCGCGCGAATGCGGGGAAGGCTTTGCCGAAATAGCCGCCGCCCTTCTGCGGAAGCGCCGGCCCGCGCCTACCTGACGCGCGCTATGGCTTTCTGGGTCAGGGCGTCGCAGCGTTCGTTGAACTCGTTCCCGTCGTGGCCCTTGACCCAGTTCCACTGGATGGGAAAGAGGGGGGCCAGCTCGTCCAGCTTCATCCAGATGTCCTGGTTTTTGACCGGCTGCCTGTCGCTGTTTATCCAGTTTTTTTCTTTCCAGGCCGGGAGCCATTCGGTCATCCCCTTCTGGACGTACTGGGAATCGGTAAACACAACCACCGTTTTGGGGGCAATGTTGAGTTTCCTCAGCATTTCCAGGGCGGAAAGCGCCGCAGTCAGTTCCATGCGGTTATTGGTCGTGTGCCGCGATCCCCCGCATTTTTCAACGAGGATCTCCGGTTCCGCAGCCTTCCGGGACGCCCCTCTCGCGCCGCGCTGCCGGAGTATGATATAGGCCCAGCCCCCCGGCCCCGGATTGCCGGAACAGCCGCCGTCGGTATAGATATGTACTTCCATAATATCCCTCAAATTTCCTCAGTACCGCTTGACCTGCTCCCATTTCCCCGATTCGCCCGAAGCGAACAGCGCGTCAAGGACCGCCATATTGGCGACGGCGTCGGTAATCGGCGTGGGAACGGCGCTTTTGCCGATAAGCGCGCCGGCAAAGGCGTCGAATTCCAGCAGATACTGGCTTACAATCTCGGTTTCTATCACCCGCTCCCCCAAATCGGTATTGACGGTCACCCTGCCCGGAATGTCGGCGTACATATTGAAGGGCACCTGGATGGAGAGGCTTCCCCCGGCCCCCAGCGCGGTAACCCGCTGGTAGGGGAAGAACTGGGTGCCTATGGTAAAGGTCGATACCCGGCCGCCGCCGAAATCAAGCAGGGCCGAGCCGAGAACATCGGTCTTGAAGACCGGGTCCCGTATATAGCTGGCCAATACCCGTTCCGGCTCGCCCCCCATAAGGAAACGGGCCGAGGAAACCGTATAGCACCCTATATCGAGGATTCCGCCGCCCCCGGCCTCCTTGATATTCCTGATATTGGACGGATCTTTAAGGTTGTAGGAAAATATCCCGTTGGTGCTTAAAACGGCCCCCAGTTCGCCGGAACGGACAATGTCTTTCGCGAGCCGCCACTGGGGGTGGAAGCGGTACATAAAGGCCTCCATCACGGGGACCCGCTTCTTTTCGCAGTATTCGGCCGCCTCCGCCGCCTGGCCCGCGTTAAGGCCGAGGGGCTTTTCGCAGAGCATGGGCTTTCCCGCATCGGCGGATTTTTTGATATATTCAAGGTGGAGGTGGTTCGGCAGGGGGCAGTAGACAAAGTCCACCTGGGGATCCGCAAGCAGCTCGTCGTAAGACCCGTACCACCTGGAAAAATCCCATTCTTCCGCATATTCCCGCGCCTTTTCCGCGTCCCGGGACGCCACCGCGTAAGGCTCCACCAGCAGCGATTCCCTCAGGCTCGCGGCGATCCGCAATGAATAATGGCGGGAACACCCCAAAACGCCCATCCGTAGTTTTTTCATACCAGCTCCTCTCTTAAAATGTCCGCGTCTGTACGCGGCCGCTTCCAACAGGATAGTATAAAAAAGAGAAAAATACTAGCATACGGCATGGGGGAAAAGGCGCGGGAAAATATTCCCGAACTGTAAAAAATATATTGCCATTCAGTGCTGTTTGTTAGTATTTTATAGATGTTCCTCCTCGTTATTGGAGGAATCAATCCATATTCATACAAAACCGGTCAAAACTGCTGGAGGCCTCGTCTTAAGCGGCTTTTTCAGCCGAACCCGGTAATAAACGGACCGAAGTCCGGAGGAGAAAAGGAACATGGCTAAACAGTTGTTGTTCAACGAAGACGCACGGCGCAAATTGCTCGCCGGAGTTGAGCAGATCTCTAACGCGGTGAAGGTAACCCTGGGCCCCAAGGGACGTAATGTCCTCTTGGACAAGAAATTCGGCGCCCCGACGGTTACCAAAGACGGGGTCTCTGTCGCAAAAGAAGTGGAACTGGCCGACCCCTACGAGAACATGGGGGCCCAGCTTCTCAAAGAAGTGGCTACCAAGACCAACGACGTGGCCGGCGACGGTACTACTACCGCCACGGTGCTGGCGTACTCCCTTGTCAAAGAGGGCCTCAAGTCGGTTGCCGCCGGAATGACCCCCATCGAGCTCAAGCGGGGCATCGACAAAGCTGTCGGGATCGCGGTTGAGGAAATCAAGAAGAATTCCAAGGAAATCAAGGACAAGGAAGAGATTTCCCACGTGGCATCCGTTTCCGCGAACAACGACGGCGAAATCGGCAACACCATAGCCGACGCCATGGAAAAGGTCGGGAAAGACGGGGTTATCACGGTCGAGGAATCCAAGACCATGGACACCAGCATCGAGTTCGTGGAAGGCATGCAGTTCGACCGGGGCTATATCAGCGCCTACTTTGTGACCGACCGGGACACCATGTCCACCGTGTACGAGGATGTGTACATCCTGATCCACGACAAGAAAATTTCCACCATGAAGGACATGCTCCCCCTGCTTGAAAAGGTCGCCCAGACCGGGAAGCCCCTCCTCATCATCGCCGAAGACGTTGACGGCGAGGCCCTCTCCACTCTGGTTCTGAACAGCCTGCGCGGCACCCTCAAAACCGTGGCGGTCAAGGCCCCCGGTTTCGGCGACCGCCGCAAGGCCATGCTGGAAGACATCGCCATCCTTACCGGCGGCGAAGTTATCACCGAAGAGCTGGGCATCAAGCTTGAAAATACCGATATCAAGCAGCTCGGCACGGCCAAAACCGTCAAGATCGACAAGGACAACACCACCATCATCAACGGCGCCGGCAAGCCCAAGGACATCCAGGACCGGATCGCCCAGATCAAGGCCCAGATCGAGGACACCACCAGCGACTACGACCGCGAGAAACTCCAGGAACGGCTCGCCAAGCTGGCCGGCGGCGTGGCCGTCATCAACGTAGGCGCCGCCACCGAGGTGGAGCTGAAAGAGAAGAAGCACCGCGTCGAGGACGCCCTTTCCGCCACCCGCGCCGCCATCGAGGAAGGCATCGTCCCCGGCGGCGAAATTGCCCTTATCCAGGCCTCCATTGCCCTGGATAAGGCCGATCTTGCCGGCCTTACCGACGACGAGAAGGTGGGCTTCAAGATCGTGAAACGCGCCCTGGAAGAGCCTATCCGCCAGATCGCCGAAAACGCGGGCCTTGACGGCGCGGTTATCGCCGACCGGGCCAAGGGCGAAAAGAAGGGCGTCGGCTTTGACGCAGCCAAGCTGGAATGGGTGGACATGGTAAAGGCCGGGATCATCGACCCCGCCAAGGTTACCCGCTCCGCCCTGCAAAACGCGGCGTCCATCGCGAGTCTGCTCCTCACCACCGAGTGCGCCATTACCGACATCCCCGAAAAGAAAGACCCCCCGCCCATGCCCGGCGGCGGCGGTATGGGAGGGATGGACTACTAATCCGGTAAGCCCATCGTAGAACGGGAAAACGGCCCGGCGACTGCTGCTGCAAGCGCCGGGCTTTTTTGCGGAAACCGCGCCCGCCGGGAAGCAGGCCGGGCCCGTGTCAGTCTGCCGGGTCGCCCAGGGCGGTATTGAGCATCTCCGCCAGTTTCTCCGCCTCCTCGCGGGTAAAGGTCACGCCCTTCCCCATTTTGTCGTGTTCCGGCGACCAGTCGCGGATGTCCAGCTTGGGATTCCTGCCGTTCCAGGATACCAGGTTGAGTTCCTTTTTCCAGCCGCCTTTTTCTTCCGAAATGACGCCGTAAGCCTTCAGAATGTCAAAAGTGATGTCCGCCATGAATCCTCCTAATTAGTTTTCAAGGGTGTCTGTCCATAATGTGCCTACATTATGGACAGACTCTAATTATTCAATAGTTGCATTTTTGCAATTGAAAAAACACCGGGTATAGCCTACTATATATATAATGGGTTTCATCTCTGATTTGCTTCAATCCGGTTAAAAGATAAATTTTGAAAAGGAGATCTTTATGAAATTTATACGATCCTGGCTGTTGCTCCTGGGGGCGCTGCTGCTCTTGGCCGCTGCGGCCTGTTCGAGCAGCCCTCCCCCGGAGGAACCAGCCGCATCGGTTCCCGCGCCGGCCCCCGCGCCCGCTCCGGAAAGCCCGCCGCCGCCCGCGCCTGAACCTGCGCCTGAACCCCCGCCCGCCCAGGCCGATCCCCGGGAAGCGCTGATGGCTTCCCTGAACGAACTGCTCGCCCGGCTGGATGCGGCGAGGAACGGCGCCTATGCGTTTGACGGGCCGGTTTATTTCGAATCCGAAACGGACGATGCGGAAGCCGCCTATGTTTCAGCCGGCGCGGAGGCGGAAACCGGTACGCCTGAGCAAATAGAGGAAGCGATAGCCCGCTATACCCAGGTTACGGAAGCCTTTGAGAAGATTTTCGCGGATTCCGTCCCCCTGTATGCCGAGGACAGGATCCGGGAGCTTATCGCGGCGCGGGACGCCGCCTCCCAGGCAGGGGCCCCGGAGCTGACTCCGGAAAGATTCCAGTCCGCGGAAGACGATACCGAAAATGCCCGGAAACTTTACGAAGATGAAGAGGACTATTACGGCGCAGCCTCCGCTGTTTTCCTGGCAATAAACAAGTACAAAGCCCTGGACATCGGAACCCGGGCGTATTATACCCGGGAGCAGATTGAATACTACAACTTTGAACGCTACGATCCTGAAAATTTCACCCATACCGACGACCGGGCCCTTACGGCGATTGACGCCTATGACAACGACGATCTCGATACGGCCCTGGACGCCGCCGAAGAGTGCCTCGTCCGGTATACGATCATCCTCGGCGCGGGGATGAGGGCCTATGCCGCCGAACGGCGGGACGCGGCGGACGGCGAGCGGCGCTTCTCCATCGAAAAGAAAGCCAATATAGCGGTCAGGGACAATTTTGCCGCGGCCCAGGGCGTTTTTGATTCGGCGGAAAGGGCTTTCCAGGGCGAGCAGTACATCGAAGCCGCCAGGCTGTATTTCCAGGCCGAATTCGCCTTTGCGGAAGCCGGCGCGGCGGCCGAGCAAAAGCGGCTTCTTGCGGAAGACGCGATAAAAAGGGCCGAGGCGTCTACCGCCGCGAGCGAAAATACCGCCCGGAACGCCGAAGGGCTGTAGGAGGAGACACTTATGAACCGAAAATATGCATTCGTTTTAGCTTTTGCACTGCTGTGGGCGTTTTTGCTTGCCCCCGATCTGTCCGCCCGGCCCATGACCGACGGCTCTTTGAACGGCCGGGCGGCCGGGGCCGTTTCTTCCGGCGCTGTCCGCAGCGCGGCGCAGTCCGCGGCTTTTTCTCCGGGGGCGCAGCGGGCCCCCAGGAATTTTCTCAATAACGAGTATTACCGGGAGAGCGTCCGGCTGACCAAGCTGGCCCAGGAAACCTACGATTACGGCGATTTTGATCTGGCCCG
>JAIRRR010000097.1 GCA_031255875.1 Treponema sp. | reverse complement strand
GTGTTGGTGTAGTCAACAAGCACGATGCCGTTGTTCACCACCACGCCGACCAGCGCCACAATCCCCACTACCGAGAACATGGACATGGCCTGGCCGGTCAGCTTGTATATCCAGATAACCCCGATAAAGAGCAGCGGTATCGAGAAGAAGATGATGAGGGGATCGACAAAAGATTCAAACTGGCTTGCCATTACACCGAAGACCAGGAATACCGCGGTCGCGATGATGATCACGTAACGCCAGATATAGGTGTTGATCTCCTGCGCCTCCCCAAGGTAGCGGACCGTAACGTCCTCGTTGGGAACCAGGTATTCCCTGACCGTGTCCTCAAGCCGCCTTTGCATGTCCGTCGCGGCAATCCCCGGGGGCAGATCGCCCGTGATCCGGACGACCCGCTCCTGCTTTTCCCGGCGTATGGAAGAGGGCGCCCGGTTTTCGGCTATCCTTGCCACATTGGAAAGGGATACGCGCTGCCCGGATCTGCTGAGTACAAATACCGCGTCCAGATTCGGCAGCCCCGCCCGGTCCGAATCGCGCAGCATTACATTTACGTTTAACAGCCGGCTCCCCTGGCTCATGGTGGTAGCGGTACTGCCGTCCATGGCGGTCCTGATTTCCGAGGCTATTGACGAAAGGGATATGCCCAGCGCGGCGGCCCGCTCGCGGTCAATCTCCACGGTAAGCTGGGGGGCGCCCTCGTCAATATTGACAACGGGGTTTTCCACTTCGGGAAGGTAGCGGGTTATGATGTGCAGTATTTCCTGCGCCGTATCCTGTATGGCGTCGTAATTCCGGGAGCTGACCGCTATTTCCACTGCGGAAGTATTCCCCATGTTCCGCCCGGCCCGGAAACTTACCCTTGCGCCGGGCATGGACGCGGTGTAGGGGCCGAGCTTTCTCATAATTTCGTCCGGGGTGTCGATCTGCTCGGCCGGGGGCGGCAGGGTAATCTGTATGGAACCCTGGTTGTTCCCGCTGCGCCGGGCGGTAAGGATAATGTTCCGGTAGCCCTGCACTTCTCCCCTGATAATTTCCTCAAGATCAAAAAGCATTTTTTCCGTTACATCAATCGCCGTCCCCTGCGGCATGGACACGTTGATATTCACGTTGTCGTCGGTGCGGGTGCGTATAAACATATTCAGCCCGATGCCGCCGAACTGGATCAGGGAGAACGCGAGCACCAGCACCACAAGGCCGGTTACGAGGAGCCGGTGCGAGAGGCAGTAATCCAGGGCCGAACGGTAGGCATTTTCCATTCTCCGGAAGAAGTTCTCCATCCCGTCGTCGGCGGCCCGCAGGAAACGGTTCTTAAGGGGCTTCTGCCTGCGGGTGTTGAGCTTGAGGATAGCGCCGCAGAGGCTCGGCACCAGGGTAATCGCCACCACGAGGGAGCAGATCAGCGAGATCACCACCGTAAAGATAAGATCGCTGAACATCTGCCCCATCATCTCAAGATCGTTTTTGTAAATGATGAGCGGGATGAACACGCACAGGGTGGTAGCGGAAGACGCGATAATCGCCCGGAGCATTTCCCGGCTTCCCAGTATCGCGGCGACATCCGGCTTGGCCCCCCGCTCGCGGTAACTGTGGACATTTTCCAGAATGATGATGGAGCCGTCCATCGTCATGCCCAGCCCCATGATAAGCCCGGTCATGGTAAGAAGGTTCAGCGTAAAACCGAATACCGACATGAACATAATGGTAAGCAGAATCGAAACAGGGATGGACAGGCCGATGATCATGGTGCCTTTGATATTCCGCAGGAAGATCAGCAATACCAGCATGGCCAGCAGCGCCCCCTGCAAGGCGTTGGTGTATACCTGGTTCATCGTCGCCCTTATCATGGTCGTGTTGTCCGAGAGGACTTCGAGGGTTATGCCCCGGGGCAGTTCGCCGTTGATCTCCGCAAGCGCCGCCCTCACCCTGCCGGCAACCTTAACCTGGTTGCTGTCGCTCTCGCTGGTTACCTGGATATAGACCCCGCTCTGCCCGTTCACGTAAACGCGGGCCGCGTTGTCATTGTAGCCCAGGCTTACATCGGCAATATCCTCAAGGCGCACCACCTGGGAACGGTTCGCCCGGCCGGCGCCGGTATCGCCCAGGCTAACGGTCTTTACCACCACGCGCTTAATCTGGTCAACGCTTGCCAGCTCTTCCTCCGTCATGATCTGGTATTCCCGCTCCCCCCGGCGCAGGCTGCCCCCGGAGGAAAGTATGCTCTGGCCTTTCAGGGCCGAGGAAACGTCCGCCAGGGTCAGGTTGAAGGCGGCGAGCCTGTTGAGCGAAACCGCCACTTTTACGACCTGGGTGGTGCCGCCGGTAACTTCCGCCGCCGCGACTCCCTCGATACGCTCAATCGCGGACTGGATCTCGTCCTCGGCAAAAAGCCGCAGCTGATCGGGCGGGTAATTGCCCCGCACCACGAGGCGCATGATAGGCATGGCGCTCATGTCGAAGCGGCGCACCGTCGGCGTCTCCACCCCGTCGGGAAGGGAATTGACCAGCCGGTTCAGCAGGGTCTGCGCGTCGGTCACGGCCTTGTCCATGTCCGTGCCGTAGGCAAATTCCAGATTGATAAAACTCGACTCAAACTGGGAGTTACTGGTCATGTTGGTAAGGCCCCGGGAGGCCGAGAGGGACCTTTCCAGCCTCTCGGTCACGTTCCGCTCCACGTCCAAAGGCCCCGCGCCCGGAAAGCGGGTAAACACCGAGAGAACCGGGCGCGACGCGGAGGGGTACAGATCCACCGCCAGATTGGGAACCAGCGTGGCGGCTATTCCCAGGGCTAACGCGTAAAGCACTACAATAGTAACCGGCCGTTTAACGGAATAACCCGCAATGTTCATCCCTATCCCTCCACAATACGTACCGGATCGCCGTCGCTCAGGAAATTCTGCCCCGTGGAAACAAGGCGGTCGCCGGTCTCAATGCCGCTAAGCACTTCTACCGAAGTCTCGTTTTCAAGCCCCAGCGTAATAACTTTCCGCCGGGCTATGTTGTCATGGTCAACAATAAACACGATCCAGGAACCGTAGGTATTTATCACCGAAGAGCGGGGGATAACCGGCACATCCCGCCGGGCGCTGGTCACCAGGCTTACCGTGGCGAACATCCCCGCCCGTATCCGCTCGTCCGGCCTGTCGAAGCGGAGCCGTATCCTCAGGGTCCGGCTGGCCGGGTCAAGCACCGGGCTTACTTCGTATACCGTGGCGGGAAAACTCTCGCCCGGCAGGGCTTCCAGGGACACCAGGGCCGTAAGGCCCCTGCGCGCGGCGTTGGCGTAACGCTCGGGCACAAAAGTTTCCACCTCCAGGACCGAAAGATCCCCGATAACATACACGGGGGTCCCGGTGCCGACCGTGTCGCCCGAATGGAGCGGCGCCTGGAGCACGGTCCCGCTGATTGTCGAAATTACCGGACTCTGGGAAAACACCTCCCCGGGCCTCGACGGGTCCACCGCGGCGACAGCCTGCCCCCGGCTTACCCGGTCCCCGACCTGGAAACGGAGCTCCGTCAGTTTTCCCGCGACCGTGGGGTAAATGGTTACCTGGCCCGCCGCAAGCACGTCCCCGTTGATCACCACGCTGTTCTCGATAGTCCCCAGCGCGACTTCCGTCGTCCTGACCGTAGTCGCGCTGCGCGCAGCCTGGGCGTTCCCCGCCTGCCCTGCCGGGCCCGCCCGCTCTGCCGGGCCGGCCGGCCGGGCCGCGCCCTGGGAAGGGCCTCCCGCCGCCTGCGCCCCGCCGGGCGGCGCGTCCGGCTTGAAAAACGAATAGGCCGTCAGCCCCGCGAAAATTAAAACCAGCGCCGCTATCACCACAGTAACCGCCGTCCTCGGCCTGGACTTCCCCACATTACGCTCCCTCATACCGGGCGCCCCCCAAAAAACAAAATTCCCGGAAAGCCGCAACGGCGCTCCCCGCCCGTCATCGCTTCCCCAATTCCCGCCAGTCAACGTTAAGCGCCCCGGCCAGATCGAGAATCATATTCATATACGCTAACTCAACTTCCAATAACTGCTGCCGGGCTTCGGCCAGGCTGTTCCGGGCGTTTTCCAGGGCGAGCGATTCGGTAACGCCGTTTCTAAACCCCTCCTCCGTCAGCTCGTGGCTCCGCTCCGCAAGCTCGACCTGGAGCCGGGCAATCTCGATGCCGGCCCACGAGTTGCGGAGATTCTCCGACAGGGACTGTATTTCCGCCCTGGCCCGGTTCTCCGTGCTCTTCAGGTCCAGCCTGGCCTTCTCCACGCCGGCCTTCGCGCTCAGGACGGACTGGCTGCCGTTCTGCCCGCCGGTGCCGGGGATCCACCCGGCAATAGGAATATCCACGCTCAGGCCCGCGGAAAGGCTGTCGGTAAATTTCCCCGGGCTGGCCCCGGAGCCGCCCCGCCACCGCGTCGTAAGCGACAGGGACGGCGCGCGGGCGTTAAGGGCGGCCTGCTTCGCCGCCAATTCCAGCCGCTCAATCTCCTGCCTCTGGCTTACCACGTCGGGCCGCCTGGCCAGATACTCGCCAATAAGCCGCACGTGATCAAGCTCGACCCGTTCCGGCGCGATTTCCCCTTCAAGCTCGATATCCGCCCCGCCGTCAAGCCCCAGCAGCACAAGAAAATCCCTTAAATGCGAGGCGTACAGGGTCCCGGCCCTGTTCAGGCCAAGCCGGGCGTTCTCCACCGCGAGGCTGCTCTGCAAAAAAACCACCTGGCTGACAAGGCCGTTGTTAAAGGCGATCCGGTTTTTTTCAAGCTGCCGTTCCGCCTGCGCCCCGGTATTTTCCAGATTAACAAGATTCCTCTTTTCCGCGATCAGGCTGAAAAAAGTTTTCGCCGCCTGAATCTCAAGCTGCCTGCGGCTGTTTTCGTAATTGAGAAGCCGCGACTGGTAGGCCAGGCTGAGCAGCTTCATGGAAGACGACAGGGAAGGCGCAAGCCGGAAAGTAACGCCCAGGGAAACGCCGTAACTCAGCAGGTCCCCGTCCGCCCGAAAACCCGGATCGGTAAAGAGAGGGGTCGCGTAGCCCAGCTCCCCCCCGGCGCTGATAGAGGGAAAAATCTCGGCCCAGAGATTGGACGCGGAAACCCCGGCGGTGTTTAAGTCGATAAATTCTTTTTGCAGAGCCAGGCTTTGCTCCAGGGCAAGCTCCACCGCCCTGTCCAGCGACAGGCCCTCCGCCCCGGCCCGGGGCGCGAAGGCAAAAAACAGCGCCGCAAAACAGACAAGCCCCAGCCGGGGAACCCGCTCCATGTTTACCCCCTCTTTCAATTGTAACCAACGATTACAAAAATGTATACGGCGCCAATGCAGAGCCGTAAAAAATCCAGCAATAACCGTGCCAAGACGCATACGTTTTAATTTTTTTGGGTACATCCGGCCCGGCCGCGCTGGCGCCGGGCCGGACCGGGCTATACGGGGCTCCGCAGCGCCCGCCGCTCCGGCCCCGGCGCTTTGCGCCGTGGCTGCTTTCGCCCCTGCGGGGCCCGCACCCCTCCTATCCCTTGCACGCGCTTCGCGACTCTCCGCGCGCAGCGCCCCGCGAATTTCCCGCTGCGCGTAATATTTACCCGCCCGGGCCGCCGCGGGTAAATATTACGCGTCCAGGAATCGACGCCTGCGCCGCCTGTCGTCATTGCTAATCCCGATTATCGAACAAACCACGGACAGACGCAGACCGTCACGGGCAAAAGCGCGGATTTAAACAAAAAGCCGCTGTCTGTCCGCAGCGCCCGTGGTAAAATCATCATCTTCTCCGTCCGTACCCGTGAAACCGGAATTCCTGTGTTGTCATCTTCCGATATTTTGCAGTATACTGAGCCTGTTCCTCCACAGGCGTTTTATCAAGGAGTGTAAAATGAGTCAGCGTAGAAGCTTTCTCAAAACCCGGAAAGTTCCGGGATTGACCGCAGGAAAAGCTGCCGGAGGCCTGTCTTTTTCCCCGGCTGCGGGGCCGCTCTCCCGAAAACCGAAGCTCCGGGAAAGGCTCTGCGCCCTGACCCTCTTGCTGATCGGCGCGGTTTTCCTGCCCCTGGGCTGCTCAAAGGCCCCGGAGAGACCGGCAGAACCGGCGGATGCGGAAACCGCCGCGGGAGAACCTGAAACCCCGGCAGCGGCCGCCGCCGGTTACGCGATGCGTGTCGGGATGTGGCTCTACACCGCCGATCCCGACACAGGGGCCCAGACGGACCTTGCCAAGGCAGCCCAGGCGATCCCGCTGGGCGAAAGGCTGGAGCTGGTCGCGCCGGAGCCCAGGCAGGCGACAAACGCTTACGATAACAAGGTGTACGATTACTACGTCGTCAGGCGCGACACGGGCACGACGGGCATGGTTTTCGCGAACCAGATAACGCGGGGCAGCGTTCTGGCCGCGGTATCCGACGAAAAGGCAAACCTTTACCGCAGCCCCAGGAATATCGACGTTACCGATTATATTCTGCCCCGCAAAACCGTGCTGGGGGCCTTCCCCGAAACCGAAAAAGACGGCTTTGTCCAAATAGAGGCATACGACCCGGTAAGCCAGACGTACCGCAGGAATTTGTTTATCAAGACCGCCTCGATTTCCTACCGCGATCAGGACGTGCAGTCCCTGATCCTGCTGCAAACCGCCGAGGCGCTGGACGCGGACAAGGAGCAGAACCGCCGCGAGGCCCTGCTGAATTCCGCGCTGGACGATTACCCGGATTCGAATTTTGCCGACGAAGTGCGGGCGCTCATCGCGGCGGACACCGCCGTTCCGGCGCGGGAAACGGACGCCTCGTTCTGGGTGACCGACGACAACGTGAATGTCCGGAAAAGCCCGGACGTATCTTCGGAACTCCTCGCGCAGCTTTCGTACGCTGCCGAAGTCAGGGCCGTTGAGGAGACGGTTGAAGAATTCAACGTGGACGGCCGGACGGCGCGGTGGTACCATATCGAGCAGCCGGCGGACGGGTGGGTTTTCGGCGCCTGGCTTGAGAGCGCCCAGTAGAGTTGTTCGGAAACCCCGCTTGTAACAAGTTCAATAGTCCTAAAACCAGGCGGGTTTTGGGACAGGATCAACGAACCGGCCGCTGTTTCATGGTTTAGCCTTTTGGAACTACCCGGCCCGGCGCAATACGGATGCATGAATGGCGGATAAAACATTTAACATAGTTTTTGAAATCGAGGGCGGCGGGGAAGCCGCCGCGTCT
>JAIRRR010000065.1 GCA_031255875.1 Treponema sp. | reverse complement strand
ATGCTTGCGGACAGAACAAACGGGCTTTAAGTTTTTTGAAATTTTTGCGCATTCTTTATTCATAAAAGGGCATTTTTTATCAGCGGAACGCTGTGTCACAGGCTGGATTACAGGGGCCGAAACATCTGTCCTCTGTCCAAAATACTCAGCTATTCTAACCGCCATTGCTTTCCCTCCGCTGGACACGACTCTATCCCATTATTCGGATTGGAGCCAGCCCTCGCCCTTGTAACGGAATAGACTGCCTTTTGCGGGGCGGCGTCCTGGCCGGCCGCCCTGCCCCTTCACCCGTGCGGGGGGGTAGGCCGGGACCTTGGCCTGGCCGCAGGGGGGCCGGACAAGGCCTGTGTCTGCCCGGCATTGCCCGCCCGGTAACAGGCCCCCCTACTCTTTCCACACCCCGAAGCTCTGCCCCTCCATGCGGCAGAGGCCGTTTTCCAGGCTGCACTTGCCCAGGGTGTAAAGGGGCTTGCCGCCGAGGGCGATTTCCGCGCTTGCCTCGTTCGGGCCGGGGTTCGCCGCCAGGATCAGGGCGCCCCGGCGGTAGACAAAGGGGAGCTTGCCTTTTTCGGCATGGATGACGGAGAAATTCGGCCGGGCGTGGAGATCGGGTTCGGCGTGGCGCAGGCGGAGTACGGCCCTGACCGTGTTGAGCAGGGAGGCGGGGTCTTTTTCCTGTTCCGCTACGCTGGGCGCGCCGGGGCTTTGATCTACCGGGAGGTAGAGCCGATCCGGTTCCGCTGCGGAAAAGCCCTTGTTCACGCCGCCGTCCCACTGCATGGGGGTCCTGCTCCCGGTCCGGCTATAGCCCCCCTCCCTGGAAGGCAGATGGAGGTAGCGCATGCCGATTTCGTCGCCGTAGTACAGGAAGGGCACCCCCGGCAGGGTAAAGAGGACGCAGTAGGCCAGGGCGAGCTCCCCGGGCGAAAGGTTCGCGCTTATACGCGGGGTGTCGTGGTTGCCCGTGATCAGGCTGATAAAGCCGGTGTTCTTGGTGTCCTCGTACCAGGGCAGGTACTGGTCCAGGAAGCGCCGTATATCCCCGTTCCCGTCTTTCCTGAAGAAGCTGTTGTCCGCGCCGACGGGGCGGTTTTCCGCGTCCATGCGGTAGTCCCGGAGCAGGCTTCTGTAGCCGCTCCCCTCGTGGTCGAGCAGGAAGTCCATGTGGAAGCCCGCCCCCAGGGACTGGCGCGGGTTGCTCCACTCGGAAACCAGCGCCGCTTCCGGGAATTCCGCGTCCAGCATGGAGCGGACGTCCCGCCAGACCGCCTGGGTCGCGCTTTTGTTTTCATCGTCGTTCTTGACCAGGGAATCGGCCATGTCAACCCGGAAGCCATCGCAGCCCTTTTCGAGCCAGAACCGCATGATGTCCTTGAGGGCTTCCCTGGTGGCGGCGCAGGCGGGGTGATCCGCCGGGAGCTGCCAGGGTTCCCGGGCCGTTAGAAAGCCGTAATTCAGGGCGGGCTGGCATTTGAAAAAGTTGATGATGTACACCCCGTTCCGGTCCGCTTCCCCGGCGACAAAGCGGATATTTTCATGGCCCCAGTAGATCCAGTTATCGGTCCAGATGTACCGGTTCCAGTACTCGTTGGGCTCGGGCTTTTTGCTTTCCAGAAACCAGGGGTGTTCTTCCGAGGTGTGGCCGGGGACCAGATCGAGCAGGACGCGGACGCCCTGTTTATGCGCCTCCGCGAAAAGCCGGCAGAGATCGTTGTTGGTCCCGTAGCGGGGGGCGACTTTTTTGTAGTCCCGCACGTCGTAGCCGGCGTCCTTGAAGGGCGAATCGAAACAGGGGTTGATCCACAGGGCGTTAAACCCCAGATCCCGGATATAGCCGAGTTTCCGGATGATCCCCTCGATGTCGCCTATCCCGTCGCCGTTGGCATCGTAAAAGGACTGGGGGTAGATTTCGTAAAAAACAGCGTCTTCCAGCCAGGCAGGCATAGCTCCCTCCTTGTCATTTGAAATACGGGGTTTTCTTTAAGCTTACGCGATTATCCGCCTTTGTCAAACGCCGCAGGAAAGAACGCGGAGCGCGTCGGACTTCCGGTACTTTCATCCTGGTACTTTCAAAGCTGCCTGAATCCTGTGTATAGTATATGAAGATGGCTAAATCAAAAGCTCCGAAAAATTATCCGGACGCGGGGGCGGGAAACGCAAGGGCGGGCATTGACGCCTATAGGCGGGTCCTGAAAAATCCGGGGGGCGATTCCGCCGGGGCGCCGGATTACGAAGACGAACCCTGGGAAGCGGCGCCTGTGGAAGAGCCTGACAGCGGGGACCTTGAGGGCGCCGATCAGGATGATTCGGATCTGCCCCGTTTTGACGACGGGGATGACGGCGGCGGAAGGGCCGGCGCCCTGAACGGCGAGGCGGCGAAAAGCCTTTCCCGGCTCAAGCACTTCCTGCCCCGCACGTACGGGAAGGTCCCCGCCAAGGGCAAGGCGGCCCCGGAGGCCCCGGCCGGGAAGAAAAAAGAAAAGGAATCGAAGTACCGCCGGGTGGCCAAATTCCTTATTCTGATGGGCGCGGATCAGGCCGCCAGGGTTTTGGAGAATTTGAACGAGGCCCAGGTAGAGGCCCTGTCCCGGGAAATCGCCCAGATCCGGGGGATCACGCCGGACGAGGCGGACGAGGTGCTGGAGGAATTCCACTCCCTGCTGGAAGATTCCCCCAGGTATTCCGGCCCTGTCGA
>JAIRRR010000062.1 GCA_031255875.1 Treponema sp. | reverse complement strand
AAAATTGTGGGCAAGCAGCCAAGGGGCTGCTGCTATTTCGAACAGGCCGTCTGGCCCCTTGCCGATGATGAGGAAAAAGAAGATTTTTCCGATTACGACGATATTCAGAATGACGTTATGTGGCTCATGGTTCCCAGCCCCCCCATGCCCCTGGATTACCATTCGCCGGAAGGGGCGAAAAAGTTCCGGGAAATAGCCGCTTCTACCAGGGATAATACCGACCGCGCGATTTACGGCATATTCGGCGGCAACCTGGTTGAAACCGCGCAATTTGTGTTCCGCATGGACAACATGCTCTGCGAGCTTATCGCCAACCCCGGCCGCATACATAAATTCCTGGACGCGGTGATGGAGCGGCACCGGGCAAACCTCAAGGCGTATCTTGACGCGGCGGGGGACTACATTGATGTGATCGGATTCGGCGACGACATGGGTTCCCAGAACGGCCCCCAGTTTTCGCCGGAGCTATATATGGAATTCTTTTATCCCCGCCACAGGGAAATGTGGGCGTATATTCATGAACGCTTTCCCCGGATGAAGATATGCCTCCACTGCTGCGGCGGCGTGCGTCCCATCATGCCCCTTCTTGCAGACGCGGGGCTTGACGCCATAAACCCCGTCCAGTTTACCTGCCGGGACATGGCGCTGGAAGAAATCAAGGAAGAGCTTTACGGCAGGCTCACGCTCTGGGGGGGCGGCTGCGATACCCGCCGCGTCCTGCCCTACGGGAAACCCGGGGAGATAGCGCCCCATGTAAAGGAAAACCTCGCGATTCTCAACAGGGGGGGCGGGTTCATCTTCCAGCAAGTGCACAACGTGCTCGCCAATGTCCCGCCGGCCAATGTCGCGGAAATGTTCAGGGCCGTCAGGGAATTCGCGTAAAAGCCGTTTCCCCGCCTATCATGGTAAGGAGGACGCGGGCCTTGCCGATTTCCTCCGGGGGGACGGTAAAAATATCCCGGTCGAGCAGGACCATGTCTGCGGAATAGCCGGGCCCGATGCGGCCGGTGCGGTGTTCGTCGAAGTTTGAATAGGCGGTGCCTGCGGTGTAATTATCCACGGCGGAGTACGCGTTAACGCGCTGCCCGGGGTAAAAGCCTTCGGGGGGCAGATCCGCCCCCTCCCCGTTGCGCCGCACCGCCCACTCGATTCCCAAAAGCGGGTTGATGTCTTCTACCGGGCTGTCGGTCCCGTAGGCGCAGCGTATGCCCAGCCTTTCCATGGCGCCCCAGGCGTAGGACGTGGCGGCGAGTTCTTTCCCCACCCTGCTTTCTATTATGCGGTAATCGCTGCGGAGGAAAACGGGCTGTACCAGGGCGAGAATGCCGTTCCGTTTCATGCGTTCCAAAAGCCCGCCGTCCGTTATCTGGCAGTGGACCACGCCGTGCCGGAGGGGGTTGCCGCCCGTTGAAGCCTCCCTGCGGGGCGTCGCCGCCATGGGCGATGTCACCTGTTCGTAGGCGGACAGCACCGCGTCTAACGCGCCGTCCCCTATGGCGTGTATGACAACCTGGAAGCGGTTTTCCGCCGCCTTTTTTACCAGCGCCCGCAGCTCCCCGGCCTCCAGGACCGCGAGCCCGCGAGTGTCCGGCTTGTCGCAGTAGGGCCGGCGCAGCCACGCGGTTTGCGAGCCAAGGGAGCCGTCCGCGAAAAATTTGACGGGCCCTATTTTAAGGGACCGCCCGGCCGGCCCCCGGGAATCGTGAAGCGGCATCCCGGTAAAAAAACCCCGGCGTATGTACTCGTCAAGCTGTTCCGCCTTCCCGTTCAAACCGCACTGGAGAATTATCCTCGGGCAGCTTTCCCGCTCCCGGAAGAGCCTTTGGTACGCGCCGGTAACGGAATCGTAATCAATGTCCTCCACATCAAAGGTCGCGACGGATGTAACCCCGTTTTGTAACGCCATATCCATGGCGCGCCCTATTTCCCGGCAGAGATCCTGCTGGGAGGGGACGGGAATAATGCCCTTGATCAGGGCCATGGCGTTCTCGCCGAGTATGCCGTCGGGCTTGCCCGATCCGTCCCGGCCCACTTCGCCCCCCTCGATGTCAGGCGCGGCAAGGGCTATGCCCGCCATTTCCAGGGCTTTGGAATTGCAGAACACCTTGTGGCCGCAGACGCGGGCTATGATAATGGGATGGCTAACGGAAATCCTGTCAAGATCGTAGCGGGTAGGGTAGTCCTTATTCCCGCCGAACCCTTCCTGATCCAGCCCTGTTCCGAGGATCAATTCTCCGGGCTGGCGGCCCTGCTGCCTTTCAAGCAGTTCCCGCCCCCGCTGTATTAGTTCTTCGACGGATTTTACACCGCTGCCGTCAAGGTTTCTGTCTTTCAGCCCGGTGTGGTAAAAATGGATGTGGCTGTCCTGGAAGCCCGGGAGCAGCAGCTTCCCCTGCGCGTCAATGCGCTCGGCCCCGGCCGGCGCCGCGTCCAGGATATTCTTGCCGGAACCTACCGCGGCGATAGTGCCCCCGGCCGTCAGCACCGCTTCCGCGAATCGCCCCCGGCCGACGTACACCCTGGCGTTGTATATTACCTTTTTCATAATTTGAAAAACCGCTAATTCCTGGGAAAAAATTCACGCGCGGCTGATCAGTTTCCCCCCTTTTTTCACGACCGCTTTCGGCCCGGCCGCCTTGGCCCGGGGCTTTCTCCCCGGAGCATCCTGCCTGCGGTGCACGCCCCCGTCAAAGAGGGCGGCGAAGACCTCGTCGGCGGATTCCACAAAATTGATAGTCAGTTTGCTTTTAATATCCCTGTCAAGTTCTTCCCAGTCTTCCCGGTTGTCCGCAGGGAGCAGCACTGTTTCCATGCCGTTCCGTACCGCCGCGAGGAGCTTTTCCTTGAGCCCGCCTATGGGGAGCACCCGGCCGGTAAGGGTAAGCTCGCCGGTCATGGCGATGGCGGGTTTCGGCGCTACGCCGCAGAGGGTGGAAAGCAGGGAAGACGCCAGGGTGATTCCTGCGGAAGGGCCGTCCTTGGGGATCGCGCCCTCGGGCACGTGGATGTGGAAATCCGTCGTGCCGATCTTGTCAATGGTAAAATTGTAACGGCCGCTCACGCTCCGCAGATACGAAAGCGCGATGCGGGCGCTTTCCTTCATCACGTCGCCCAGATTGCCGGTCATGATAAGATCGCCGCGGCCTTCAAAGCGTATGGTTTCTACCGGAAGCATGGTGCCGCCGTATTCGGTCCAGGCAAGGCCGTAACATACACCGACGCGGGCCTCTTTATACACCACGTCGTGTTTGTACTTCCGCCTGCCCAGAAGTTTTTCCAGGTCTTTTTTTGTTACTGTTTTTTTAAATGAACCCACGGGCTTTTCCGGATCGGCCCCGTAGCCTTTTTCCACGGCTATCCGGGCTACGCGCCTTACGCAGCGGGCGATCTCCCGCTCCAGGGAGCGGACGCCGCTTTCCATGGTCCAGTGCCGCTCGATTTCCAGAATCGCCTCGTCCTTAAAGGCAATTTGAGCGCGGGAAAGCCCGTTTTCCCTTAACTCTTTCGGTACTAAAAACTGCTGGGCTATAGCGAGTTTTTCGTTTTCACCGTAGCCCGGAATTTCGATAATCTCCATCCGGTCAAGAAGCGGGTGGGGGATGTTGTGGAGGGAATTCGCGGTGGCGATAAACAGCACCTTGGAAAGATCGAAGGGCAGTTCGAGGTAGTGATCGGTAAAACTGGAATTCTGCTCCGGGTCCAGCACCTCAAGCAGGGCCGATGCCGGGTCCCCGCGGAAATCGTTTGACAGTTTGTCTATTTCATCAAGGAGGAAAACAGGATTGGCGGCGCCCGCCCGGCGCATGGACTGTATGATCTTACCGGGCAGCGCCCCTACGTATGTTTTCCGGTGGCCCCGGATTTCCGCCTCGTCCCGGACGCCGCCCAGGGATATGCGCACGAAACGCCTGCCCAGCGCCCGGGCCACGGATTTTCCGAGGCTTGTCTTTCCGGTTCCGGGCGGCCCCGCAAAACAGAGGATGGGCCCCTTGATCCCTGAATCGGCATTTTCATGGGCGGCGAGCTCCCGGATTGCGATAAATTCGATGATGCGCTCCTTGGCCTTCTTCATGTTGAAGTGGTCCTCGTTAAGTATCTTTTCCGCAGCGGAAAGATCGCCCAGAGCCGCGCCGGATTCGGACGTGTATTCGTTCCAGGGCAGGTCGGAAATCCATTCCAGATAACCCCTGATCACCCCCGCCTCGGGGGAGAAGGGCTGGAGTTTCCTCAGGCGGGCAAGTTCTTTTTTCGCCTTATCAAGAACCTCGGCGGGCGGGCGTTTTTCCAGAATCGCCTTTTCAAGATCGGCGAATTCGTCTTCGGTATTCTCCTTCCCCAGTTCCTTGTTTATCTCTTTGAGCTGTTCGTGGAGTATGTATTCCCGCTGGGTTTTGTCCATGCGGCTCTTGACTTTCCCGCTGATATTTTTTTGTATGCCGAATATCTCATTTTCAAGTTCGAGAATTTCAAGGAGTTTTTCGAGCCGCGCCCTGGTATCCGCGATCGAGAGCAACTCCAGCTTCCGTTCTGTTTTTACGGCAAGGCAGTTTCCGATAAGGTTTACCAGCCGCTCGGGGCTTTCGGTGCGTTCGGCGGCGGTAAGGGTTTCGGCGCCCACTTTTTTGGAGAATTCCGCGTACTGGGCAAAGGACTTCTGCACCGTCCTGGCGAGGGCTGCGGATTCAGGGTTGGCAATGTCGGTAAATTCGGACGGCGTGATAGGCTCTATCCGCGCCGTGGAATGATCTTTCTGTTCCGATACGGCGAGGATGATTGCCCGGTATTCCCCCTGGAGCACAATGCGGTAGGTGTTGTCGGGGAGTTTCAGGTGCTGCACGATCCGCATCACGGTGCCCACGGAATGGGTCCCGCCGCCGCCCTGGAACGCGGAAGGGCTCGCGTTTTTACGGCCGCCCTGGCCCGCAGCCTTCGCCTCGCCGGGATTGCCAAGGCAGGCGGCGAACAGGCGGAAATCCCGGCCAAGGGCGGCTTCCACTGCGGCAATGCCCGCCCGGTAGGTGATAAACATAGGGATAACTGTCTGAGGGAATAGCACCAGATCCCTTAGGGGAAGGACGGGGAATTCTTCGGTATTGTTTTTCCCTGTCAGGGTCTGCAGCAGCCGGGAAACGCCGTCGTGTTTTCCATTGTTGCCGGATTTCACGCGCTTTTCTGCAACGGGTGTATCTCCGGAGGCTCCGACTTTTCCACTACCTCCTTGGTAATAACAACCCGTTTGCCCCCTTTCATGGACGGAATTTCGTACATAATGTCCGTCATAAGCCGTTCCACAATGGCCCGCAATCCCCTGGCCCCGGTTTTTTGCTTGATCGCCGTATCGGCAATCGCGTTAATGGCGCCTTCGGTGAATTCGAGCTTCACCTCGTCGATGGCCAGGGAAGCCTGGTACTGTTTTACAATCGCGTTCCGGGGCTCGGTGATAATACGCTTGAGATCGTCAAGGTTCAGTTCTTCCAGGCATACCGTGATGGGAAGCCGGCCTATGAACTCCGGGATCATCCCGAAGCGGATAAGATCGTCCGGGTGGAGGTTGTCGAAAAGCTCCCGTATGCTCCGGTGCTGCTTGTCCCGCACGTCCGCGCCGAAGCCCATGGGGTGCTGGACCACGCGCTTTTCTATGTACTTGTCCAGGCCGACAAAGGCGCCGCCGCAGATGAACAGGATATCCGTTGTGTCGATGCGGATCATCTCCTGGTTGGGGTGCTTCCTCCCGCCCTGGGGCGGGACCGAGGCTATGGTCCCCTCGATGATCTTGAGCAGGGCCTGCTGCACCCCTTCGCCGGACACGTCTCTGGTGATGGACACGTTTTCCGTCCTTCGGGCGATCTTGTCGATTTCATCCACGTAGACAATGCCGCACTCGGCCCGGGCCAGGTCGTAGTCGGCGGCCTGGATGAGGCGCAGGACGATGTTTTCCACGTCCTCACCTACGTAGCCGGCCTCGGTGAGGGTGGTGGCGTCGGCGATGGCGAAAGGAACGTCCACCGTTTCGGCGAGGATCTTCGCCATCAGGGTCTTGCCGCAGCCGGAAGGCCCGATGATGAGGACGTTCGACTTCTCGAGCGCGACCTCGTCCCGGCCCTTGCCGGAGAG
>JAIRRR010000307.1 GCA_031255875.1 Treponema sp. | reverse complement strand
CTTTCCCTCTGCGATATCGAAATATCGGCCCTTTCCCCCATGGAAAGCTGCCCGGATCCCCGGCAGATCAAGGTGGGGCTGCACGGGCTTTACCTGAGCTATGCCGGGCGTTCCGGGGTGCTGCTTCCCCAGGTCCCGGTTGAGCAGGGATGGGATCTCGGCGAATACCTGGACTATATCTGCGTAAAAGCCGGCGTCCCGTCCAAATCCTGGGAAAAGCCCGGGGCGAATCTTTTGACTTTTACCGCCGTTGTATTCGGGGAAAAGCCCGGGCCGCTTGAGCGCAAGGGGTGAACGATGCCGGCCCTTGCCGCGCGGGAACGCCGGGGGAAGTTCCGGGAAGCGTCAATTTTCTATGGAATTTTGGGCGCATCCGTCCGCCCCGCGTTCCGCCCTGCGGCACACGGAGCGGACGGACCGGGCTATCCGCTCTTATACCTCCGGGCGGGAAACCCGCCCGAAGGTATACCGCTTCTATCCCTTGCGCGGGGCTCCGCCCTCCATGCGGGCCGGCAGGCGTAAAACAACTATAACAGGAAGACTCTAATGACAAACACGCGAAAACTGCCGGATTTTCTTACGCCGGATGTCGCGGCGCGCGCGGGCGTTATCGACCGCGCCGGCGGCGATACGGAGATAAGCGGGCTCGAGTACGATTCCCGCAGGGTCAAAGCGGGCTGCTGTTACTTCGCCCTGCCGGGGCTGCACGCTGACGGCCGCGCTTTTATTCCCGATGCGGTAAAGCGCGGGGCCGCGGCCGTTGTGTACCAGGGCGAGCGGGAATCCTTCCCCCCGGGGCCGGCGTACATACGGGTAAAAGACGCGCGTTTTGCCATGTCCCCCATCGCGGACGCCTACTACCGGAGTCCGTCCCGGCGTCTGGGCGTTATCGGCGTAACGGGTACCGAGGGAAAGAGCACCACGGTCTACCTGATCTGGCAGCTCCTCCGGCTCCTTGGAAAAAAGGCGGGCTTTATCAGCACGGTGCAGTATTCCCTGGGGGCCGGGGCGGAGTGGAACAGCGAGCACCAGACCACGCCGGAAGCGACCGTTGTCCAGGGCATGCTCGCCGGGATGCTGGCCCGGCGCGCGGAATACGCGGTCATCGAGGCAAGCTCGCACGGCCTTTCCCCGCGAACCAACCGGCTGGGGGACATAGCCTTTGACGCGGCGCTGATGACCAACGTAACCCATGAGCACCTGGAATTCCACGGCAGCTGGGAACAGTACCGCGACGATAAGGCCGGCCTTTTCCGCGCCCTTGGCCGTTTCCCCCACGCAAAGGCCGTATGCCGCGCCGGAGGGGGGGACGCGCCTGTTGAAATCCCCGCTTTCGGCGTGGTAAACGCCGACGACCCCAGCGCCTCTTTTTTTGCGGAAGCTGCGCGGACGGCGGGCGCGGGGGGAACGGGCGGCTTCCCCTGTTTTTCGCACAGCGCCCTCGGCGGCGCGGCGGATCTTTCCCTGGCCCGCGTCGAAAGCGGCGCGGGGGGGAACCGCTACCGGGTCCGGGACGCGGCCGGCAATACAACGCTCGAAATCGAGGACAGGCTGCCCGGGGCCTTTAACGCGGGGAACGTACTCGCCGCGCTGCTAACCGTATCGCATATACTCGCCCTGCCCGTGCCGGAACTGGCCCCGCTGGTCCCGCGCCTTGAGAGCGTCCGGGGGCGCATGACTGCGGTGGACAAAGGCCAGGATTTCGAGGTACTCGTAGACTACGCCCACACCCCCTCGTCGTTCAGGACCATATTCCCGCCCCTGCGCGGGCGGGCCGGCCGGCGCAGGATCATCAGCCTCTTCGGCTCCGCAGGGGAGCGGGACACCGCGAAACGGAGCGAGCAGGGCCGCATTGCCTGGGAATGGTCGGACATCGTGATCCTCACCGACGAGGACCCCCGGGGGGAAGAACCCCTGGCCATCCTTGAAGAGATAGCCCGCGGCATCGACGGGGACAGGGCCGGGGGGCTTGCGGAAACCGGGAGGCCGGGCGCGAAAACCGCCAGGAGGGGGGAAAACCTCTTCCTCATCCCGGACCGGCCCGAAGCGATACGCAGGGCCTTCTCCCTGGCGGCAGCGGGCGACCTGGTCCTGCTTTTGGGGAAGGGCCACGAAAATTCGATCATATACGACGGCTATACCCGCCCTTACGACGAAATTGGCGAAGCGGAAAAGGCGCTGGAAGAACTGCTCACCTAACCGACTTGCGGCGCTCGGCAACGCCGGTAAGATCGCGGAACACGAAGGGGGCGCCGTCATCCAGTATAACCTTGCCCGAAAACGTGCCGAATACCTGGCGGCGGTTAAGCGAATGGACAAGCATGCGGTTCCGCTCGACACGTTCCTGGAAGGGGACAAAGGCCATTTCCAGCCGGTTGTCGTTGCCGGAAAAGCGCCAGGGCTTCATCCAGTCGGCCGGAGTCAGGTGAAAGGTAACCTGATCCAGTTTGTGTATCTTGCCGTTCAGGAAAAAAGCGTTGTCCGTGCCAAGGCTCGAATCGGCGCCGCTGTACCCCACGCTAAAGCCGACCTTGTCGTCGCCGGCATAGCCGCAGGCGGAAGCCCACCACCGCACATCGGAGGCGGGGCGGGCCCCCCGGCTCCAGTCCAGAATTCCCCAGCCCTTGCCCTGGGAAAAGACTATCTCCGAGATGCCGAACTGTATCACGCCCTCGGTGCAGAAACAGGGGGATCTCTGGGAGAGGATAAAGGAGGTTTTCTGACGCGCCCAGGGCATGTGGGTTACCAAAGATTCCGAGCCGGGAATGGGGGTAAGCACCAATTCCCCCCGAAGGTAGCGGTGATGCCCGAATTTGGGAAAGTCGAGCCGGATAATCCGGATGCCGCCGCCCATAACCGTAAATTCCAGGAAAAACCTTTTCTGCTGTATACGCACGGAACCTTTTTCGCTTGAATCGGGCAAATTGAGCGAGCCCAGCGAAAAGGGGAAGTTGTAGTACTGGGTGGACCGTTTCTTGTCTTTCAGGGAAATTACCGAAACGCCCACATAACCCAGATACCCGTCGTCGAGGACCTGCATGGTCAGCATGTGGGTGGCGGAGAAGACGATGTACCTGTCGGAAGCGCTGGCCCGCCGGGCAGGGGTTTTGAGCAGGGGCGTTGCGTAGTTGAATACCGGCGAGCGGGCCCAGCCGAAATTTACCGGGCGGCCGGAATCGTCCAAAACCGAAAGGGGCTCGCTGATCTCGATTTGCGGCATAAATGTCCTGCTGTCAGGGAATTTTGGGGTTGATAATGCACGCCACGATGAGCGACGCCACCCCGACCCCAAGGGGAATATACCCGTAACTGGCGGCCATTTCCGCCGAGGGGCCGCTGCCGTAAATCCCGTACAAATTCGCCCCCAGGCTAATGCCGCTCAGTACCGTGCCGGCAATAAGGAAAGCGTTCTTCAGGAGCAGCCTTTTGCGCCCGCCGGAAGGGGGAGGAATCTCCGCAGCGGCGGCCTGGCGGCGTTCCCCGGCAAGGGCGGCGCTTTCGCCGTCGATGACGGGGAATATCACGTAGCGCTCCTCGCCGCTTTCGTTCATCACCAGGCGGGAACCCTGCCTGGGCAGCGCGGTATCGGGGGCGACGCCCGGGGACTCTCCGGCGAAAGGCATGCTCTCCCAGAAGTAAAGGATCGCCGGGTCCAGCGGCTTCCGCTCTATCACCGAGCGGGTGCTCCCGGCCTCGATGGCCACCCTTTCGTATTCGCCAACGGTAAAAACAGTAGCGCCGCTGGCCCCGGAAAGGGCGATATCCGTGGAGCCGCGGAAGCTATACACCTGGAGCCGCATACTGCCGTTCCTGCCCCTTTCGATGAGGGATTCCCCGGGGTGGATCATGTAATCCACGTTAAAATCCCCGCCGGAAACATCCATTACCGCGTTTCCCGCCTTTATCTTCAAGCCCCCGAAATCCTGCGGCCCGGCGGATACCACCCGCATCTGGCCGTAGAGGATCTCCAGCGTGGCCGCCCCGCCCGAAAATGAATGAAACCGCAGAGTCGAGCCTTCGGCGAGTTTGACAAGCGGGCGGGGCTCCCATTCCTGGCCCGCGTATTCGTCCGCAGCCGCCCAGGCGCCGGGGAGCAGCTGCAATTCCGCAGAGCTTTCCCTTCCGGTCATGACCAGATCCCCGGGGTCAAGCGCGGCGCCCTCCCCGGGAAAATCGTACCCCGAGTAAACCTGCCCCTGGCCCGCAATGGTCAGCGTGATCTCTTCGCCCTCGGCATAGTAGAGCCAGAGCACGGGCGCTTCCTGGGCGCGTAAAAAAAAGGGAAGCGCGAGCAGAACGGAAACAAGCAAAATATTTCTTTTTTCCATAATATCATTATACTATGAAAACCGGCCCATGAAAACCGCCGGGGCCGGTAATTCCCCTTTTCGTCCGCGAGGGCCTGTGCCGGCCTGAGGCCATTATCCAAAGGGCAGAATACCGGAGAACGGGAAAAGGCCCAAATCGCGCTACAGCTGAATAGTTACGCTAATCTTTTGTTTTCCCTGTCCGATATACAAACAAGAGGAGAGATTGATCATGGTCGGCGGTATCCTGCGAACATCCGCTTTTCCAAGCATCGGCTACGCGATTAACGCATCGGCAGGCGGGAAAATGTCCCTGCCCGTCGCCCCCTCGGCCTATATTTATTCCCATTTCCGCCATGTTTCCGGCGTTCCCGCCCCCGAGGGCAGCAGGGGCGTGGCCATCAGCAAGCTCAAGATTCTTGACGTGCTTATCGAGCAGCTTGCCCGGATCAAAAAAAAGCCCGACGCCGGGCTTACAACGGACGCCCTTTCCGATGAACAGATCGACGCCCTGATCGAACAGTACGAGTCCCAGATCCGGGCGGCGCGGGCGGCCAACACCGCCATGCCTTACCGGCCCGCGCCCCCGTCAACCGCCGGGGCGGTATTCAGCCTCAGCGCCTGAAAGGCGCCGGGAGTTACCGGCGCGGCCCATGCGCGGGCCCAAGGCGGCGCGGGTATGAGCCGGTTTACCGTGGCGAAGCCCCGCGCAAGGGATAGAAGCGGTATACCATGGGGCGGGTTTCCCGCCCCATGGTATAAGAGCGGATAGCCCGGTCCGTCCGCCCCGCGTACCGCAGGACGGCACGCGGGGCGGACGGATGCGCCCAAAACCAGCAAGAAACGAAGCTGCTCCAAAAAACAGTTTTGAAACCGGCCCCCCGCCCAACCGGCGCGGCTTGTCTTCCCGGTATTTTTTGGCTATGCTCAAGGTATGGCGGAAAATCGGGGAAGCGGGGCCAAATTTGCCGTAAGGCGGACGGAAAAGCTTAAAGAACCCGGGAAATTCCGGGTCATCCTCCTCAACGATGACTATACCACCATGGATTTTGTCGTAGAGATACTTATGCTGGTGTTCCATAAATCCGCGGAAGAAGCCGGCAGGATCATGATGGACGTCCACTGCAAGGGCCGGGGGGTTGTGGCCGTCTACCCCTGGGATATAGCCCAGACCAAGGCGGAGCAGGTCCACTCCCTGGCCCGGGAACGCCAGTTCCCCCTGCGCTGCGTGGTGGAGCCGGAATGATCCCGAAAGAAGAACAATTAAAAGGCTTGTATTGGTTTGTATTATAGAGAGCTTTCTGCTATTATTTTAAAGAGAGGATGCCATAGTGAAAATCAGCCGCCATGTGCAGGCTATTATCAACGCTGCCTATAACGAGGCCAAGATACGGAACCACGAGTATCTTACCCCGGAACATGTTCTCTATGCGGCCCTGGCTTTTGACGAGGTCCAGGGCATACTTTCGAACTGCGGGGCCAACCTGGATCAGCTTAAGCACGGTATGGAAAACTACTTTGACCAGAAGGTCCCGGTTATGGACAATATCGAGCCTACCCAGACTGTGGGTTTCCAGAGCGTCCTGGAAAGGGCGGTTATCCAGAGCCAGTCCTCCCAGAAAGATACCCTGGACGTGGCCGACCTCCTGGTATCCCTCTACGACGAGGAGCGGAACTACTGCGCCTACTACCTCCGCAAGGCGGGGATAACTACCCGCATTACGCTGCTGGAAAGCATAAGCCACGGCCCGGAAAACGAGGGAGGCCTCTACCGGGGCCCGGACGTGATCAATTTCGGTTCCGGGTATTCGGACGGCAAGGAATACGCAGGCGACGAGGGCGCGGAGGGCAGCCCGGAAACTGCCGACGGCGCGGCCGACAGCGCGGCCGACGGTTCCCAGAAGCTGCGGCCCGGCAAAAAAAGCGCCCTGGAGCGCTACGCTACGGAACTTACCGCCCTGGCCAGGGAGGGGAAACTTGAGCCGGTAATCGGCCGGGAAGCGGAGCTGGACCGCACGGTCCAGGTGCTCTGCCGGCGGCTCAAAAACAACCCGGTCCATGTGGGCGATTCCGGGGTTGGGAAGACCGCGATTACCGAGGGGCTTGCCCAGCGTATTGTGGAGGGGAAGGTGCCCCCCACGCTCAGGGATTTTCTGATATTCTCGCTGGACATGGGCGCGCTGGTCGCGGGGACCAAGTACCGGGGCGATTTCGAGGACCGGATCAAGCGGGTTATCGAGGAGATGTTCAAAAAGCAGCGGGCGATTCTCTTTATCGACGAGATTCACACCCTGGTCGGAGCGGGGTCGGTTTCCGGGGGCGCCCTGGACGCGTCGAATCTCCTTAAGCCGGCGCTTACCTCCGGCAAAATCCGCTGCATAGGCTCGACCACCCACGAGGAATACGGCAAATTTTTCGACAAGGACCGGGCCCTGTCCCGGCGTTTCCAGAAGATCGACATAAACGAGCCGGGTTTGGACGATTCGGTGACTATCCTTATGGGGCTTAAGCAAAAATACGAGGAATACCACCAGGTCCGCTACAGCGACGAGGCTATAGAAGGCGCGGTGCGGCTTTCGGCCCAGTTTATCACCGAGCGGCGGCTCCCGGACAAGGCTATCGACGTAATCGACGAGGCCGGCGCCTTCGCCCGGATCGAGGCATTCAAGCGGGCCGGGGCGGATAACGCCGCGAAAGCCGGAAACGCGGAGGCCGCCCAGGACGCCTCCGCCGAGACGGTCGATATCGGCCTTCCCCTGATCGAAACGGTGATCGCCCGTATTGCCCGTATTCCCGAACGTTCGGTGGGGGAAAGCGAGAAGGACAAGCTCAGGTCCCTGGAGGAGAAGCTCCGGGCCCGGGTTTTCGGGCAGGAAGATGCGGTGGCGGCGGTGGTCAGGGCGGTGAAGCGCTCGCGGGCGGGCTTCCGGGGGGAAAACAAGCCGGTGGCCAACTTCCTCTTTGCCGGGCCCACGGGGGTGGGCAAGACCGAGCTTGCCCGCCAGCTCGCGGATATCCTGGGGATATCCATGCACCGCTTCGACATGAGCGAGTACCAGGAGCGGCACACGGTTTCCCGCCTTATCGGCTCGCCGCCCGGCTATGTGGGCTACGAGGAGGGCGGCCTCCTTACCGACGCGGTGCGCAAGCAGCCCCACGGGGTGGTGCTGCTGGACGAGATTGAAAAGGCCCACCCGGATGTCTACAACATACTGCTCCAGATTATGGACTACGCCACGCTGACGGACAACAACGGCAGGAAGGCGGATTTCAGGAACGTGGTCCTTATCATGACCAGCAACGCCGGCGCGCGCGACATAGGGAAAAACCTTATCGGCTTCGGGGAACGGGTTGCCGGGGAGTCCGAGGTGGACAGCGCGGTCGAAAAGATATTCACCCCGGAATTCCGCAACCGGCTGGACGCGGTAGTCCGCTTCAGCCACCTTTCCCAGGAGATTATGGGTTCCATTGTACGGAAAGAGCTTGATCTTTTCCGGGGCCAGCTTGCGGAAAAAAATGTGGAGCTGGAGGTAAGCGACGCCTGCATAGCCCGGCTTGCGCAGGAAGGCTACAGCCGGGAATTCGGCGCCCGGAACGTGGGGCGCCTTGTCGAGGACAAGATCAAGGGGTTCTTTGTGGACGAGGTCCTGTTCGGCCGCCTGAGCGGGGGGGGCGAGGCCCGGGCGGACTGGCGGGACGGCGAATACTGCATCGACATAGTCCGGCCCCAGGCATAGGCCGGCGGCGTTCTTTCCTGGCGCGAAATGCGGAGCAAGCGGCGGCATTTCAGGCCCGGGCCGGACCCGGCCTTTCCCTGGCTTTCTGAACACGAACGCTTTGCCTTCCCCCGCCCGGAAGAAGCGGGCGGCAGCGTTGTCGCCGTCGGGGGGAACCTTTCGCCGGGCATGCTCCTCTCCGCCTACGAGCAGGGAATCTTCCCCTGGTACAACCCGGAAGACCCGCTGATATGGCAGTCGCCGGATCCCCGTTTTGTCATCTTCCCGCAAAAGCTCCGCGTCTCGTCCTCCATGAAAAAGCTGCTCAAACGGGGGGATTTTGAAATCGCCTTTGACCGGGATTTTCCGGCTGTTATCAGGGGCTGCGCGGAAATTTACCGGGAGGGCCAGGACGGCACCTGGATTACGGACGACATTATTGCCGCGTATACGGAACTCCGCCGCCTGGGCTGGGCGCACTCGGCGGAAAGCTACGCGGAAGGCGTCCTTGCCGGCGGCTGTTACGGCATTAGGCTGGGCAGCGTTTTTTTCGGGGAATCCATGTTCGCGAGGCGGCCGAACGCTTCCAAGGCGGCCTTCCTTACCCTGGCCCGCGAGCTCTTTGCCGACGGCCTTGCCTTTATCGACTGCCAGACGCCCACGCAGCACCTTTCCAGCCTGGGCGGCGAGGAAATAGGGCGGCGGGAATTTCTCTCCCTCCTGGAAACATGCCTGGCCGAAAGCCGCGGCGCGGGAAACCTGGACGAGGCCGACAGGCGCGGGGACTGGGCGGAGCGCTACGGGCCGGGCAGCGCCGCCCGCTGATTGCGGCTTTTCGCGCCGCAGACTCCTCCCCCTTGCCCCCCTAAAGCGTGGCAGGATATTATCCTATTATGGATAAGCTTATCATCAAAGGCGCGCGGGAGCATAATCTTAAAAATATCGATCTGGAGCTGCCCAGGGACAGGCTAATCGTTATTTCCGGGCTTTCCGGCTCCGGGAAAAGCTCCCTGGCCTTTGATACTATATTTGCCGAGGGCCAGCGCCGGTACGTGGAGAGTCTTTCGGCCTATGCCCGGCAGTTTTTGGGGCGCATGGACAAGCCGGACCTGGACTATATCGAGGGGCTTTCGCCCGCCATTTCCATCGAACAGAAAACCACCCACAAGAACCCCCGCTCCACCGTGGGGACGGTGACGGAGATATACGATTACTACCGGCTCCTCTACGCCCGGATCGGGATCCCCCACTGCCCGGAATGCGGCAGGGAAATCCGGGAGCAGCCGGTGGATCAGATTATCGACACTATCCTGCAAATGGGCGAAGGGGCCCGCATCCAGCTCCTGGCGCCGGTGATCCGGGGGAAAAAGGGGGAGCACCAGAAGATCATCGCGGACGCGAGAAAGGCGGGTTTTGCCCGGGTGCGGGTTGACGGGATTTTGGTGGATCTGGACGAGGATTCGGGGCAGGGCCTTATCAAGCTTGACAAGCAAAAAAAGCATACGATAGAGATTGTGGTTGACCGCCTGGTTATCGGGCCGGGCATACGCGCGCGGCTCGCGGAATCCGCAGAGACCGCCCTTGACGCGGCGGACGGGATCATGCTGGTCACGGTCCAGAAAAGCGGCAAAGGAGAGGGCGGCGACGGCGGGACGGCGGAACACTTCTTTTCCCGGAAAAACGCCTGCCCGGACTGCGGCGTATCGATCCCGGAATTGCAGCCCCGGCTTTTTTCGTTTAACAACCCCTACGGGGCCTGCCCTTCCTGTTCCGGCCTGGGGATAAAGATGGAATTCGATCCGAACCTGGTGATTCCCAACAGATCCCTTTCCTTTAACGAGGGGGGCTGCATCCCCTATAACCCGGATTCCGCCTGGTACCGCAGCAAATTCGAGGCGCTGGCAAGGCACTACAAATTCAGCCTGGACACGCCGTTCAGGGACCTGCCAAAAAAAATAATAAACATCATCTTCTACGGCACCGAGGATACCATCACCTTTAAATACGAAAACCGGGACGGCACCAATTACGCGGCGTACAAATCCGAATTCCCGGGCATCCTGGAGGAACTGAGGCGCCGTTACTTTGAAACCCAGTCCCCGGGGGTCAAGGAATGGCTCGAAAAGTTCATGAGCCAGAAGCCCTGCGAAGACTGCGGGGGGAAGAGGCTCAGGCCCGAGGCGCTGGCGGTAACTGTCGGGGGGCGCAATATCTGGGAGCTTTCGGGGCTGTCCGTGATTGATTCGCTGAAATTTTTTGAAACAGTAAAACTGTCCAATACGGAGAAGGAAATTGCCCGCCAGATACTGAAGGAGATCCGCGCGAGGCTCGGGTTTATGCAGAACGTCGGGCTTGACTACCTGAGCCTGGAACGGAAGTCGGCGACCCTGTCCGGCGGCGAGGCGCAGCGGATCAGGCTTGCCACGCAGATCGGCTCAAGCCTGGTGGGGGTGCTGTACATCCTTGACGAGCCGTCGATCGGCCTGCACCAGCGGGACAACCAGAGGCTGATCGACACGCTGATCCACCTGCGCGATCTGGGCAACACCCTGATCGTGGTGGAGCACGACGAGCAGACCCTGCGCACGGCCGATTACCTGGTCGATCTGGGGCCGGGCGCGGGCGTGCACGGCGGGGAAGTGGTGGCACAGGGGACGCCGGAAGACGTGATGAAAGCGGAGAAGAGCCTTACCGGCCGGTACCTGGCAGGGACCCTTACCATGGCCATCCCGGCGAAGCGCAGGGAAGGCAACGGCAATTGCATCCGCCTTTACGGGGTGCGCGAACACAACCTGAAAAATATTGACGCGGAAATACCGCTGGGCATCTTTACCTGCATAACCGGCGTCTCCGGTTCCGGAAAATCAACCCTGCTTTCCGACGTGCTCTACCCCGCCCTGATCAACCGGATAAACAATTCCGCGTACCACGAGGGGGCGTATAAAAAGATAGAGGGCGCCGAGTTTGTGGACAAGGTGATCGACATAGACCAGAGCCCCATCGGGCGCACCCCGCGATCGAACCCGGCCACCTATGTGGAAGTGTTCACGGCGATACGGAATCTGTACGCGAGCCTTCCTGAGTCAAAGATGAGGGGCTATAAAAGCGGGCGTTTTTCCTTTAATGTCCGGGGCGGGAGATGCGAAAACTGCGAGGGGGACGGCACGATCAAAATCGAGATGAATTTCCTGCCCGATGTCTACATTATCTGCGATGTGTGCGGGGGAAAGCGCTTTAACAGGGAAACGCTCGAAGTACGCTACAAGGGGAAGAACATTGCCGACGTGCTGGGCATGACCATCGAGGAAGCCGCCGAATTTTTCGCCCCGATCCCGCAGATAGCCCGTAAGATGGGCACCCTGCTTTCGGTGGGCCTGGGGTATGTCAAGCTGGGCCAGTCGGCGCTGACCTTGTCCGGCGGGGAGGCCCAGCGGGTCAAGCTGGCGCTGGAGCTGTCCAAGCGTTCCACGGGCAGGACCCTGTACATTCTGGACGAGCCGACCACCGGGCTGCACTTTGCGGATGTAAAGCAGCTCATGGAGGTGATCCAGCGCCTGGTGGATCAGGGGAACACGGTTGTGATGATCGAGCACAACCTTGACGTACTGCTCCAGGCGGACCATATCATCGATCTGGGCCCCGAAGGCGGGGACAAGGGCGGCAGCATCATTACTACCGGTACTCCGGAAGAAGTGGCGAAACATCCAAAATCCTACACCGGCGTTTACCTGAAAGAGATGCTTTCCCGC
>JAIRRR010000270.1 GCA_031255875.1 Treponema sp. | reverse complement strand
TTCCGGTCCTCGGACACCATCGCAATGCCAAGGCCTATGGCCCGGGACGGGTTTCTAATGCGCTCGGGTTTGCCGTCAATTGTTATGGCGCCGCCCGTGTACGGATCAAGGCCGAAAATCGCCCGCATAAGCTCCGTGCGCCCGGCGCCTACAAGCCCGGCAAATCCGAGAATTTCCCCGGCGCGGAGCTCGAAACTTATGTCACGAAAGCGCCCGCCCTGGGCCGGCCCCTGGGTAAGACCGCGCACTTCCATTACCACACTGCCCGCGCAAGACGCTTCGCTTTTTGGAAAAATGGTTTTGATTTCCCGGCCCACCATCAGGGCGACCACTTTTTCCGGCGTAAAATTTTCTTTTGGGCCTGTTTCTACCAGGGCCCCGTCCCGCAGCACTGTAATATCGTCGGCAATGCGGAAAATCTCGTCCATCTTGTGGGTTATATAAAGGATAACGACGCCCTTCGCCGTCAGCAGTTCGATCTGCCTGAAAAGCACCGCGACCTCCGCGTCGGTGATCGCCGACGTCGGCTCGTCCATGATAATGACCCGGGTGTCGCGGCTTATGGCTTTCGCGATTTCGATGAGCTGATGGCCCGCGATACTGAGGCTCCGCATCGTCTGCCTGGGGTTATACGGGATGCTAAGGCTTTCAAGCAGGGAAGCCGTGTCGGAGTACATCCTTTTGAAATCGACAAAAAGCCCGTTTTTGGGTTCCCGGCCCAGCCAGATATTCTCCCCCACCGTCATGCCCAGGACCGGGTTTAGCTCCTGGTAAATCATGACGATGCCCATCCGCATCGCGTCCTGGATATCCTTGGGCTTGAAGTTTTTTCCGCGATAGACGACCTCGCCGCCGTCGGCGGCATACGTACCGTTGAGTACCTTCATCAGGGTGGATTTCCCCGCGCCGTTTTCCCCGCAGATGACGTGCACTTTTCCGGACCGCACTTTCAGGTTCACCGCGTTAAGGGCCCGGACGCCCGGGAAGGATTTGGAGACGCCCTTCATTTCAAGGAGGTATTGATTTTCCTGCGACACCTTACGGTCCCCTTAATACGATTACAGACAAGTTTTGTCCCGCTTTCGTTTGATTCGATTTTCAACCTTGTTTCAGTATACAAAAGGAAAATGAAGCTATCTTTGGCAGATTTTAACTCTATATATCAAATCTTGATATTATCCTTTTTCCCGTGATAAGCTGAAGCCATGATTCTTTGGGACGTGGTTTTCGAGTACAACCTGATCGAGGATGACCGGATCGCCTGGCACGGCCGCTTTCACCGCCACCAAAAAAATGAATACGAGGTTGTTTTTTTCCTTGAAGGCTCCGGCATTTTCCTTATAGGTACCGGTCGGTACCCCATTGCGAAGGGCAAATTTTTCCTTAACCGCGGGGACACGTACCACCAGATCATTCCCAACAGGAAAAGCCGCCGCCCCGTGGCGTACTACGCAATCCTGTTCCGGCTTAACGACAACGACGAAAAACTTTCAGCCTTTCTCGACTGCCTGCTCGAACGTTTTGGCCAGCAAACCACGGCAAGCCTTTCCCTCCGTTTTCAGTGCGAGGAAATCGCGGAACTCTTCCGCTCCAACGATCGCGCCCTTGCCAAGGCGGCGGAATATGATTTTCTCAGCCTGCTGTACAAAGTTTACCATAAAGCCATTGCCGAAAAACTGCCCGAATTCCTGGACAGCGGGAACACGGGGGGGCCGATGCCGCCTTCTTTTTACGCCCCCCTCCCCAAAAAGGTCATCCGCGACATGCCCGTATCGGAGATGGCGGCAATCCACGTTAAGAAGGCTGTGGCGATTATGGAAAAGTCGCTGCGCCATTCTGTCAGCATGGACGAAATAGCCCGCCTTCTTGCCCTTTCGCCCGAATACTTCACCCGCATCTTCAAGCAGAAAATCAAGATGAGCCCCCTCCAGTACTTCCTCCGCCTCAAAATCGAGGGGGCTGCCGGACTTCTTATTTCTACGAACAAGCGCATCAGCGAAATTGCCGGCTGGTTCGGTTTTGAAAACCAGTTCCAGTTTTCCAGGGTTTTTAAGCGTTATACAAGCCTTTCCCCGCTGGAATACCGCAAAATATACCTGCAAACGGTGGATTTTACCCCGGCCGAAGCCACGCTGAATTTCGGCTGGCCGCCAAACACGGCCGGAACAAATACAACCGGGAAAAATTGACAAAAACCGGGCGATCTTTTACGCTTATAAGCAGCCTGTACCAGCGGATCTGTTTGACGGATCTGCCAGGCCGTGTATAAACGCGCAAGAGATTGAGAAGGAGACTATCATGCCCTACGTTGGACTCAGCACCTCGGAAAAGCTTTCGGACAGCCAAAAGGAAAAGCTTAAATCAGAAATCGGCCGGTTGATAACCGTTATTCCCGGAAAGGTCGAGGAAGGTACTATAGTCGACATATCCGCAGGCCGCTCTATGTACAAGGGCGGGAAAGCGGTGCCCTGCGCCTATGTAGATATCCGGGTGTATACAAAGGCCGATCCGGAAGGGAAAAAGCGATTTGTCAACGACCTGTTCGATGTTCTGGATAAGGATCTGGGAATACCCAAGGACAATGTTTATATGTCCGTGCTTGAATTTGAAGAGTGGGGGGACCACGGGATGTATCATTAGCCCGGAAAATATGCTACAATCCTTTCATGGACAAACAATTTCTCCCCTACGATGTGGTACGGAACAACGCCCTTAAACTGGCCTACCGGATAAACCAGGACGGTTTTACGCCGGATGTTATTTACGTGTCCCTCAGGGGGGGCGCGTATCTGGGAAATGTGATCAGCGAGTACTTCAAGATACTGCGCCGGCAGAAAGAAGGCCGGCCGGTGTACTACGCCGCAGTGGTGGCACGGTCGTATACCGGAATCGGCGAGGCGGACGATATCAAAGTTGAAGGCTGGACCTACGATCCGAAATACCTCAGGATAGGCGACCGGGTCCTCCTGGTGGATGATATTTTCGACACCGGCAGGACCATCAACTACCTGACCCGTATTATCCTGGAAACGGGAATTCCCCGGAAGGATATCAAAGTAGCGGTCCATGATTACAAGCACTTCCCCGACAAGCCCAGCCAGCTGCCCGTCCAGCCCGACTACTGGTGCCGGAAATTCGATCTGCCAAGTTCCGGCGAGGATATGTGGATACACTACCTGAGCCACGAACTTGTGGGGCTTAGCTCGGAAGAGCTTGAAAAGTACTATTACGCGGACGATCCGGAACTGAAGGATATCCTGGGCTCTATAAAGCAAAGGCCCCTTTAACATGGCGGTTCCCGTTTCGCGCAGCCGCTGCGGGGCGGGCGGCGCTGCCGGATCCGGCGCGGGCGGCAGGGTCTGCGGCCTGGACGAGGCGGGCCGGGGGCCCCTGGCCGGCCCTGTCTGCGCCGCTGCGGTTATACTGCCCGCGGACTTTCCGCCCGATCTGCTCGGCGACTCCAAGAAACTCAGCGCCGGAAAGCGGGAAAAGGCCATGCGGGCTATTTACCTCAGCGCCCTTGCCTGGGGCATAGGCTGGGTTTCCGCGGCGGAAATCGACAGAATCAACATCCACCGGGCCAGCCTCCTTGCCATGAGGCGGGCCTTTCTGGAAATGGCCGCCGGCTTTGCCGGAACACCCGGCTTCCCTTCTTCCGCGCTTTCGGGCATCGCCGACGGCAAATTCGTCCCGGATATCCCCATCCCCTGCAAAGCGCTGGTCAGGGCGGACGGGCTGGTCCCCGAAGTAATGGCCGCTTCGATCCTGGCCAAGACGGCCCGCGACCGGCTGATGAAACGCTACTCCTGGATCTACCCCGAATACGGCTACGACGGGCACAAGGGCTACCCCACGAAAGAACATTACGCGCGGCTTGCCCGGTACGGCCCCTCCCCCATCCAGCGCATGAGCTTCAGGTGGCGCCCGGAACCCTGGCTGGTCTGAGACAGGCCCCTAGTCCCTTTTCCTCGGCCTGCGGACCACGGTTTTCCGCGAAGTTCCCGGAGCGCCGCCTTTCCCCGGCGATCTTGCCGGGGGACCTTTGCCGGCGGCATTGGGGCTTCTCCCTTTTTTGACCACAAAGCGCCCGCCCCTGGCGGGCCTGTCCCGGTCCGCGGCGGATTCGCCCGAAGATCTTGGCGCCGGATTCTGGGTACGCCGCTTTTCACGGATCGCCTTTTCCAGAACCTTGAGGGACTCGTCAAAGCCCTGCAAGAATTCCCTGAGGTCGTCGGCAAAAAGAATCACCGACTGGCGCTCAAAGCCGCCGGTGTCCCGGTTTTTGCTTTCCACGATGTTAAGGTACAGGTCCCCCATGCGGTTTTCCTTTACGTTGAAAAAATAAGACCTGTTTTGCAATATTACCTTTGTCGAAAAAATCTCGCCCCGTATTCCCATGGCTTTATCTCCCCCGTGTTATGTTTTCGCTAATCATTACAGTCGGCCTCGGTGACCATGCGGCGCTGCCATTCGATGAGGTCCCGTTCAAGGCGGCTGTCCCGGCCTTCGGCGTCGGCCATAATCCTGAAAACCGGCTCCGTGCCGGAACCTCTCATCCAGATAGAGGCCGTCCGGCCGCCCGCCTTACTGGAAAAAACAATTCTAAGCCCGCCGCGCCCGGCCTCGCCGAAGCGCCCGAGACCCCGATTTTCCTCCGTGCCGTTGTACGCCGCCGCTTCCCAGCCCGCGATACCGTAGCGTTGCGCCAGGTATTCTTTCCGCGCATCCCATTCCCGCAAAAAAACTTCCTGGTAGCGGTCTTTAAGCAGGGCGTGATCGGCTGTTTTTACCCGGAGCGCCGCCTCGGGGGTATAAGCGCCGGTGGTGGCAAAGGCGGGAAGGCTGGCGATGATGTCGGAAAGGGTAAAGTCCGGGCGGTACGCCCCGGCCTGATCGGAAAGGCCGCACCAAAGCTCGAAAAAGCCCTTTCTGCCCGCAACCGAACGGATGCAGAGCAGCTTCAGCAGGGCCATGACGGTATTCACCGGGTCCCTTACCGCCGAAGGGTGGGTTATGTTGCCGCCTGCGGAACCTTCGCCCAAAATGCGCACCAGATAGCCTTTGTCCCGGAGTTTCTGCGCGAGGCCCACCACGTTGGCCTCTCCCACTTCGGCGCGGAACACCGAAGCGCCAAAGGCCCGGGCGATCCTGTCAACGCGCATGGAAGTGGGATCGTTCACCGCCACTGCGGCTTTTTGCAGGGCGTTCCCCGTGCGGTCAAAAGAAAGTTCCCCGGCCCACACAAGATGCGCCAGTTCGGAAACGCAGGCCAGGGCGAACACTTCCTGCGCCTCAAGGATGCGGGCCCCTGCCCCGGCCTCGTCCCAGACGACCAGGTTGCCCCGATCCCCGTCGCAGTCGGGCACATAGCCCAGCGCAAAGGCGGGGTCATCCCGGTGGGCCTCTTCCAGAAAAAGGCGGCAGGGTTCAAGCGACTCGCCTTCGGGAACTATCCGGTGGACTATCTTCCCGGGCTCGGAATTTATCGAGCGGTACCTGGCCCCGAGGCCCGTAAAAAATTCCCTGTCGATGGACAGGGTCCGCGCCGAGCCGTTAAGGTCCGCGACAATCCCCGCAGGCCGCTCTTCAAGCGCGCGCCTGACGCTGCCGTAAAGTTCCTTACAGGAGCCGGTTATTACCTCTTTGGTAAAGGCCAGGTAGGCCGCGCGCGCTTCTTTTTTTACCAGGGACGCCGTGGCGTAAACGCGGGCCAGATCTTCCGCGCCGGCAGCGCCGGCTGTCTTAACGCTGCTG
>JAIRRR010000042.1 GCA_031255875.1 Treponema sp. | reverse complement strand
CCTTGACATTCCGCGGAAAATCCTGTATTTTATAATTGTCCATTTCAGAGGAAGTCCGGTGCAAGCCCGGGGCTATCCCGTAACTGTGAGCGGCAATTTTCCGATACTACAGCCACTGGTCAAAAGCTGGGAAGGCTATCGGAAAGGGACCGGGGCCTTGTCGGCCAGGGGTTCAAACGTCGTAAGCCAGGAGACTTTGATGGACATGCCCGCTGCCTGGCAGGGGCAATCATACTTTTCGGGGCCCCGAGGCAGGGTTCCGGAAGAGAGCTTACGTGTTTCAAACAGCATACCATATCGGAATACGGAGGCTGGGGACCGCCCCGCCGTTTCTCTCCTTACGGTTTCTTCCGGTTCCCGGTCTCGGGGTTTTTTCGCGGGCCAAAGTGACGGCTATGTCGGGTTAAGTAACCCGCCCGGCCAAAGGCCCGCGCGGAAATGATACGGCCTTTTGGCCGTGTTATTTCCCTGGTTATCCAAACAACGGGAATAAAATGCGTGACGTTTTGTTCCCGCACGGTCCCGAGGGATGCCCTTCGGGCCGGTATTGTACCCGGCGGTCCGGCCGCCCTCCCGGCTGCATCCGCGCTTTCATTTGGGGCGTTGCGAACAAAGCGCCGGTGCCGCAGGACCCGGCCCTGTTTTGGAACGGGCGCGGTTTTTCGGCGGCCGCCCTGCGCCGGTACAAGCTTCAATTTTTCGGGAGGGCGCGTATGCATAAGTACCTGTCTTACAGTTTCCTGTACGATGATCCGGCGGATCTGCGCTGCGATTTTGAAATTGCCACCGACGAAGTTGCCAGCATGATAGGGTTCCTGCGCTCGTTAGTTGACGACGGGGCGTTGAAAGAGGAACTGTGCAGGCTCAACGAGCTTATGTACCATATTAACCCCTGCCTGCGTACAAAGACGACGATAGTCGAGGAAGAGCTAAACTGGCTGCGGGACCGCGTCGAAGAACTGCAGCGGGAGATACGGGAAACTTTTGACACTGCGGCGTCCCCCCGCAAAAACAGGCCGAGGTTTGTCGTCCCCCAGGGATGCCCGGCGGCTTCGTACAGCCACATCATCAGGAACAAATGCAAGGCCCTAGTCCGGCTTATGTACCGCCACAAGAAGCAGGGGCACAAAGTAGAAGACATTCTTTTTGATTATGTTAATTTATTTTCCGGGTACTTCTACTCCCTGGCGCTGAAGCTGAACAAGGACAGGGGAATAGCTGAAACGGAATTTATCAGCAGGGTGTATTCGTGACGGCGGGGAGGCTCCGCCTGGCGGTTTTTCTCGCGGCCGCCTTTTTCGCGGGATGCGGGCGCGCGCCGGAAAAAAACACGCTTACCGGGCGGGCGGGGGAAACGATAACCCTGCCGAAAGCGATCGATACTATCATTTCCACGGCGCCTTCCAACAGCGAGATTATTGTCGGCCTGGGGCTGGGCGGGAAGATCATAGCCGCGGACGAATTCTCCGCGGCGCTTGACGGCATCAATAAAGGTATTACGCTTATCGATTTTTCCTACCCGGACGGTGAGACGATCATCACCCTTAATCCGGACATTATTATCGCCGCCGAGCACAACCGAACGGTTTCGGGGGAGGATCCTTTCAGGCTTGTGGGGGAAGCGGGGATACCTGTAGTCTATATACCTACAAGCGACAGCATCGAGGGCATTTACGGGGACATACGCTTTATCGCGGGGCTGCTGGGGGCGGAGGAACAGGGCGAGGCCCTTGTCGCCGGCATGAAAGCCGAAATTGACGCCGTTGCCCGAAAAAGCGCGGGGATAACGGAAAGAAAATCGGTTTACCTGGAGCTTTCCCCTCCTCCCTACCTCGTGTCCCTGGGGCGGAAAACCTACCTTCACGAGATGGCGGAGCTGATTGGCGCGGACAATATCTTTGCCGGGGAGGAGGGCTGGTTTTCCCCTTCCGCAGAGGCGGTTATCAGCCGGAATCCTGATGTCATTATCACTTTTCTTGAGGACATCGATACTTTTACGGCGGACGTGAAGGCCAGGCCCGGTTTTGAGCATGTCGGCGCGGTGCTGAACAACCGCGTCTTCAGGATCGACGCCAATTCCGCGTCCCGCCCTTCCCAAAACATAATCCTTGCCTTGAAACAGATGGCCCGCGCGGTATACCCTGATATATATGACGCGCCCTGAAAAATTTTCTATCGGCATCCTGCTTTCCCTTGCCACCCTGTGCGCGGGCTCTTCCCTGGGCAGCACTTCCATCGGCTTTATCGACACCCTCAGCATCGCCTTTCACAAGATAACTAATCTGCCTTTAAAGGCCGGGATAGATCCGAAGAACGTTACCATAGTCTGGAACCTAAGGTTCCCGCGGGCGCTTCTGGCCTTTTTAACCGGCGGCGCCCTGTCCGTAAGCGGGACGGTGTTCCAGTCGACCCTGAAGAACCCCCTGGCCTCGCCCTATATCATCGGCGTGTCTTCCGGCGCTTCCCTGGGGGCGGCGCTGGTTATCCTTACCGGGCTGCGCCTTCCCTTTGCGGGCGGTTTTACCCTGCCCTGCGCGGGTTTTGCGTTCGCCCTTGTGACGGTATTTTTCGTGCTGTTCTTTACGGCGAAAATCGACAAAAATTTTTCCAATAACACCATTATTCTTTTTGGCATGGTTTTTTCCCTGTTTGTCAACGCCTTCCTCACCATCCTCGTCGTCCTGTACCGGGAGCAGCTCAGGAATTTGCTCTACTGGCAGATGGGCAGCTTCTCCCTTAAAGGCTGGGATTACGTAGTGCTGCTGCTGCCCTTCCTTGTGCTGGGCAGCCTGGGCGCGGCAAGGCATACCAGGGAGATGGACATTCTTACTTTCGGGGAAGAGCAGGCAAAGTCGCTTGGCGTTGACGCGGAAAAGCTGCGGATAAAGCTTCTCTTTTACACGGCGATCCTCACCGGGGCTGCGGTCTCGCTGGCCGGGGCGATCGGTTTTGTGGACCTTATCGCACCGCACCTGGCCCGGAAGATCGTGGGCTCAAGGCACAGGTACGCGCTTCCCATGGCGGCCATCCTGGGCGGCTCCCTGCTGGTGGTAACCGATTTAATCGCGAGGACGATCCTCTCGCCGTCGGAACTGCCGGTGGGCGCGGTTACCGCCATCCTGGGCGCGCCGTTCTTCGCCTGGGTGTACTTCAGGAAAAGGTGAGAAGGAGGCGGGGACGGTGCTGGAAATACGGAATCTGTACTGCGGATACGGCGGCGGGGATATTATCAAAAACATTTCCCTGAAAGCCGGGCGCGGGGAAATCCTCTGTATCGCCGGGCCGAACGGCTGCGGGAAGACCACCCTGTTAAAGGCAGTCGCGCATATACTCGGCTACCGGGGCAGCATCTCTGTCGATTCCCGGGAAGTTTCATCGTTCAGCAGGAAGGCGCTCGCGAGAAAGATCGCCGTAATGAGCCAGGGGCAGGAAATATACTTCCCCTTTACGGTAGCCGATACGGTGGCGCTGGGCAGGTACGCGCATTCGGAAAAGTACATCTCCTCCCTTTCGCGGAAGGACCGGGACATGGTGGAGGAAGCCCTTGAAAATCTCGGGCTTTCCGGGGTAAGGGACAGGATGATAAACGAACTTTCCGGGGGGCAGCTCCAGCGGGTTTTCCTGGCGCGGACCCTGGTCCAGGACCCGGAGATAATCCTCCTTGACGAGCCGACGAACCACCTGGATCTGAAATACCAGGTAGAGTTACTGCGGGGCCTTACGGCCTGGGCAAGGGAAAACAACAGGACCGTTATCGCCGTGCTCCACGACCTTAACCTGTCCCGGTCTTTTGCCGATACCATGGCGCTTATGCGCGACGGCGAACTTGCCGCCACGGGAAGCCCCGGCGCGGTTCTCGGCAGGGAAACCCTGAAAGCCGTATACGGCATGGATGTCCATTCCTTTATGCTGGACTCGCTTTCGGCCTGGCAGGCGGAAACGGCGGCCCGGATCGGGCGGGATTACCGCCATGCCTGAGATTGCGATTTACGGAAAGGGCGGCATCGGCAAATCGACGATAGCCGCGAATATTTCCGCCGCCCTTGGCAGGGAGGGGAAACGGGTATTGCAGATCGGCTGCGATCCCAAGCACGATTCGACGCGGCTCCTGCTGCGCGGGGAACGGATAACCACGGTGCTGGACTATGTCAGGGAAACCGCCCCGGACAAATGCCGGCTTTCCGATATTGTGCACGCCGGGGCATTCGGGGTTGACTGCGTCGAGGCCGGCGGTCCGGAACCCGGGGTGGGCTGCGCGGGCCGGGGCATCCTGACCACCTTCGAGCTGCTGGACCGGCTGGGGATAAAGGGAAACCGTTACGACGCGATCATCTACGATGTCCTGGGGGACGTGGTCTGCGGCGGCTTCGCGGTCCCCATCAGGCGGGATTACGCGGAAAAGGTATACATCGTAACTTCCGGGGAATTTATGTCGCTCTACGCGGCGAACAATATCCTGCGGGGCATACGCAATTACGATCAGGCCGGGAACAGGGCCGGCGGGATTATCTTCAATTCAAGAGGGGAGGAGGAAGAGGAATTGGCGCGCCGCTTCTGCGCCGCTGTCTCCCTGCCCCTGATCGCCTGCATTAAAAGGGATCCGCTGTTCGCCCGGGCCGAACAGCGCCTAAGCTGCCTTGTGGAGGCCTGGCCCGATTCGCCCCTGGCGGGGCAATTCGCGGAACTGGCGCGGCGGATTTACGCGCAGGAGGATTTCTACCCCGCGCTCCCCCTGGGCGACGAAGAGCTTGAGGAGCGGCTCTTTGAAAAAAAGCGGCCCGCCGCTGTAAAACAGAAGCCCTCCGCAGCCGCCGCCCCGGCCGCCGCACCCGGCGAAAAAGCCGCCTGGTTTTCCAAGGGCCTTGTCGCCAGGGAGCCGCTCCACGGCTGCGCCTTTAACGGCGCCATGAGCGTCTGCACCCAGATAGAGGACAGTATCTGTATCGCCCACGGCCCCGGAAGCTGCGCCCATATCGCCTACCAGGGCATTACATCAGCGTCAAGGCGTTTCATCCTGGAGCGGGGAATCGTGCTGCCCTATACGTCCGCGCCGCCCGTGGTGTCCTCGCAGATGAACGAGGGGGTCATGATATTCGGCGGGACGGAAACGCTGCGCGGGAAGATCCTGGAGGCGAAGGCGCGGAAGCCCAGGGTGATCTTTGTCCTGACTACCTGCCCGAGCGGCGTTATCGGCGACGATATACGCTTTGTCCGCGACTATGAGGATCAGGACACGCGGATCGTGCCCATACTTGCCGACGGCGTTATCCGGGGGGATTTCTTGCAGGGCATCTTTATCGCCTACATGGAAATCGCCAGGGCCTTGATCGACAGGAACGTAAGCGCCGAGGACAACACCGTGAACATTGTGGCGGAGAAGGCCGAAACCAACGCCCGCTCGGAAAGCCTGCGCTATGTGGCGGATATTCTCGGGCGTTTCGGCATTAGGATCAACTGCAATTTCCTGTGCGAAACAAAAGCAGAGGATATACGCGCCTTTAAGCGGGGAAAGCTCAACATCCTTGCGTATGACGATTATATGGGCAGGACCATCCGGGATTTTTTGAAAAAAGAATTTGACGCGGAATTTCTGGAAGCGGCCTTCCCCATAGGTTTCAGGGAAAGCTGCGCCTGGGTCCGCATGATAGGCGGGTACTTTGGCAGGGGCGAAGATGAAATAGCGGGCATCATCGCCGATTACGAAGAGGAATACCGGGAGGGGATAGCGGGGATAAAGGCCGAACTTAAAGGCAGGCGGCTTATGGTCATCACCTATAACCAGGATATCGACTGGATACTGCAGACCGCCTTCGATCTGGAAATGGAGATTGCCTTTGTGGGGATACTCAATTTCTCGCAGGACAATAACTTCCGCACCCTCTTCCGGGACAGCATCGGGGAACTGCGGGTCCCCTACGAAAACGAGCGGAGGCAGGAGGATCTGGGGCGGATAAAGCCGGACCTCCTGCTTACCAATTACGGTTCCAACGATCAGGATCTGTCGGTACTTGCGGACACCATACCCCTAAGCCCCACCGCCGGCTTTCTGGGCGGCCTTGAGTTAGCCAGGCGCTGGAGCGGGATTTTCAGGATGAATTTGCGGGAGGGCTGGAGGCAGGATGATCCACTATTCAGAAAATATTACGCCTGACAGTTTTTCCGGCGCCCTTTTCGCGGTCGAGGGCGTCAAAGACGCCTGCACCATTTTGAACGGGCCCACGGGCTGCAAGTTCTACCACAGCGCCATAGCGGACAGCCAGTTTCTCCGCACCCCTACCTTTAACCCCCTGGAATACACCGAGGGCTTTTACTTCGGCCAGTCCCGGATACCCTCCACGTACCTTGACGGCGAGGACTATGTATTCGGCAGCGGGGAAAAAATCGCGAAGATACTCAGGGCCGCAGTGCGGAAAAGCCCGGGCCTTGTCGCGGTGATCAATTCCCCGGGCGCGGCCCTTATCGGGGACGATCTGGGCCGCTTCCTCGCCGAAGAAGTCCGGGGCATACCGGCCTTCGCGCTGGAAAACACCGGGTTTTCGGGCAGCTTCGGCTCCGGCTACCAGAAGGCGCTCATCTGCGCCCTGGACGCGGTAAGGCGGCGCGGCGATCCCCCGGACGCCGGGCCTGCGGCTCACGGCGGTACGGTTACGGGCGGCGGGGCGTCCCCGGGCATCGCTCATCGGAAGGCGGTGAATATCCTGGGGCTTTGCATCTATCAGAAACACTACGCGCAGAACCTTTCCGTTCTCAGGCAGCTCCTCGGGCTTTCCGGCATCGGGATAAACGCCGCGCCCGGCGCGGGGGACCGTGCAGCCTCGCTTTCCGGGCTCGGCCGTGCGGGCTTGAACGTGGCGCTCTATCCCGAGTACAGCCTTGAAATCGCGGAAAAACTGAAAGCCGAATACGGCACCCCGTACCTCGTCCCGGAGGAAGGCCCGCCTGTCGGTTTTGACGCCGCGGAAGCGTTTGTCCGCAGCGTATGCCGCGAACTGGGCGGGGACGGGCGGCGCGCGCTTGAGGAAATCGAAAGGGCGCGGGCCAGGGCCTATCTTTACCTGTCCCGTTTTTCTTCCCTTCTGGGGCTTCCCCGGGGGGCCCTCTTTTCCGTAAAGGCCGAGGCGTCCGTCGCCTATGCCGTAACCAAATGGCTCTGCGCCTATCTGGGGATGGTGCCCGCCTCTGTTTCCGTGCTGCCCGGCGGCGACGCTTTTTTTATCCAAAAGCTCGGGGCGTTCCTCGACGGGATCCGCTGCCGGAAGGCGCTTGAGGCCCCGGTAATCGAAACGCCGGCGCATATTCTTTTGGCCGATGGGAATACCATCGCGGAACTAAAATTATACGGGCAGAGATTCTGCGGCATAGAGATAGCCCTGCCTTCATTGGGGTACATCGATGTTACCGGCAAAACTCTTTTCGGCGGGGACGGGGCGCTTTTCCTGCTGGAGCAGATACTAAACGGCCTGCGGTATGTTATGGTATAGGGGAGGGAAGGTGTGGTTATTCTGATAACGGGCGGCATCAAGTCGGGCAAGTCCCGGCGCGCCCTGGAACTGGCGCTTGAATGGCAATTCCCCGTTTCGTTTATCGCTACGGCGGAGGCCCTGGACGGCGAGATGAGGGAGCGGATCGCGCGGCACAGGGAGGAGCGGGATCTCCTGGCTGCCCGGGCCGCCCGCGCTGGTTCCAGCGGGGAAATGCCCGGCGGCGTTTCCCGGCCGGGGGGCGGGTTCGTCACTGTTGAAGAACCCCTGGAACTGGATCGGGCGGCTGCGGAGGCGGGGGAACGCGCCGTGGTGGACTGTATCCCCATGTGGGTAAACAACCTTATGTACTACAAGCGGGAAAACGACTTTGGCCGGATACTCGAAGGGTTTATCGCGGGCATACGCGCGAATATGCGCGACTGCGTTGTTGTAACGAACGAGACCGGGCTCGGCAACGTGCCTTTCGACGAAGCGACCCGGCGTTACAACCTGCTCCTCGCGGAGGCCAACAGGAGAATCGCCGCCGCTGCGGACCGGGTGGAACTCATGGTCTCCGGCATCCCCCTCAGGGTAAAGTGATGGTGATCAGCGTCCCCTCGTGGGTCATTCCCGGCACATACCTTGAGAACCTCCGCTTCCTTGAAGGCAAGGACGAGGTGTCGGGGGTAGAATTGCTGTTCTTCCTCTACGATGAGGAAATTAAAAAAATGCTTGACCGTGAATGGGAGGGGATACTGGAGTACCGGAAACGTTTTGCCTTTACCGCGCATCTGCCGGACCCGCTGCTTCCCGCCCACAGGGAACTGGTGGAACGCCTCGCGCCCCTTGTCCGCCATTTTGTCGCGCACCCGGGCCCCCCCGGAACCGCCGTAGAACTGGCCGCCCTGGTTGGCGGATGGGCCGCCGAATTCCCGCGCTGCCGCTTCCTCCTTGAAAACACCAGCCCCGGCCTGCTCGAAGCGCTGCTTCCGCATCTGGACAGCAACGCGGGAATCTGCATGGACACGGGCCACCTCCTGCTTGAGGGGGCGGACCCGGCGGCGTGGTTTGCCGGGCGGCGCGGGCGTACCGGGGAAATCCACCTGCACGGCGTTGACCGGGACAAGGCGGCCCTTGACGGGAGGCTTCCGGATCACCGGCCCGTCGCGGCGGGGGCGGACTGGTTCAGAAGGCTCCGCCCGCTTCTGGACGAATTTAACGGGGTAATAAACATGGAGGTGTTTTCCTGGGAAGAAGCCCGGGAAAGCATAGCCGTGTTTTTAACGACATAAAATACGGCAGCGGGAAAGCTGCCGCCAGGAGGTTTGACTGTGAAAGATATAAAAACCGCTATGGAAGAGCACCTTGACGGGCTGACAAAGCCCAGGGGGAGTCTGGGAAAACTCGAAACGTACTGCGTAAAAATGGCGGAGATACAGCGCCGCGCCCCCCCGGAAATTAAAAAAAAGGGAATCTACGTTTTTGCCGGGGATCACGGCATCGCGTCCTGCGGGGTGTCCCTTTACCCCCAGGAAGTAACCCGGCAGATGGCGCTGAATATCCTCGCGGGAGGGGCGGGCATCAACGCCCTGGCAGGCGGGACCGGCTGGGAGATAATCCTGGTGGACGCCGGGATCATGGGCGACGAGCTTCCCCCGGACGGCGGACCGAAGGCGGCGTGTTCCCTTGTGCGGGCGCGGATTGGGCCCGGGACCAGGAACAGCTTTGAGGAAGCCGCCATGACTGCGGCGGAAACAGAGCAGGCCCTGGACCGGGGCAGGGCCCTGGCGGAAGACGCGGCGGGCAGGAAAATCGATCTTGCCGCCATCGGGGACCTGGGAATCGGCAACACCACTACCGCCGCCGCGATGCTGGTCGCCGCGGGCTTTCAGGCGGAAGAGATGGTTGACCGGGGCACGGGCATCGACGATGCCATGCTGGAACACAAAAAGGACGTGGTCTGCGAGGCGGTAAAAAGACGCAGCCCCCCGGAGGACGGAAAGGCGATACTGCAAAACCTGGGTTCCTTCGACTTCGCGATGATGGCCGGCTTTATCCTGGGCCTTGAAAACAGGGGGATTGGCTGCGTCCTCGACGGGTTTCCCGTTACCGCGGCGGCCTACATGGCGTACCTCATCAACCCGCAGGTGCGGGGCTGGCTTTTCGCCGGGCATCTTTCCAAAGTGGCGGGCCACCGGCCCCTGCTCGACCGCATGGGCCTTGACCCCATCGTTGACCTTGACATGCGCCTCGGGGAAGGCACCGGCGCGGTAATCGGCGGGTACCTTGTCGAGCTGGGGGTAAAAGCCGCGCGGGAGATGGCCTCTTTTTCCAGCGCCCATGTCAGCGACGCGGGGCAGGCCGAGGAGAAGTACTAGTGGGAAAGGCGAGGGATCGCTTCCTTTCGACCCTAAGCATGGTTTCGCGAATTCCGGTAAGGGCGCGTTTTAACTTTGACCCTTCCCGGATGGATTACTGGCTCCCGGTAACCGGCGTCTTTCCCGCGTTAATGGGGCTGCTGTTATTATCATGCTTTTCGTTTTTTGGGGCCGATCCCTTTGCCGCCGCAGTAGCGACGCTTATCGCGCAGTACCTCTGTTTTAACCTGTTCCACCTGGACGGCCTTATGGACACCGCCGACGCCTTTCTGGGAACGGCCGACAGGGAGAAGAGGCTTTCCGTATTGAAAGATTCCCGCATAGGGGTCTACGGCTTTTTCGCGGGTTTTGCCGCCCTCTCCCTGAAAACGGCGCTCCTGCGCATCGTCTTCGCCCTGAATCCGCCGCTTTATTCCGGCTTTCTGCCGGGGAATTTCCCGCTTGCCGCGATGTTTCTCGCCTTCCCCCTGTTCGGCAGATTCAGCGCGGCCCTTGTCCCCTGCATGGCAAAACCCGCGTCCCCCGGCGGCCTGGGGGCGGCGGCGAAGGACGCCCGGCCCGCCCGCTGCGTCGCCGGAATCGCCACGGCGCTCGCCTGCTTCGGCCTCTGCGTCTTTGGCTGGGCCCTGCTGGCGGCCGCTGTCCCGGGCAGCCCCGCCGCGGCCGGCCCGCCATCCCCAGGAACGGATCTTCCGTCACGCCCCGCCTTCCGGGCGCTTGTTTACGCCGCCTTCTGCCTTGGCCTCGCCGCCCCGCTTGCCGCGCGGTTCTACGCCCGGCTCTACCGGGATTCCCTGGGCGGCTATACCGGAGACGCGCTGGGCGCCGCGATAGAAAGCGCGGAGATACTGTCCCTGGCCGCCGCCGCGGTCATAGGGGCGTTCTAGCCTGCTGCTAGCAGCCTGCTGCGTTTCCCTCCCCCTCATTCCCTATACACCCTGAGCTGGGGGTTCACTTCCCGCATTTTCTCGCTGAAGCGGCTGCCGAAAACCGGCCCGGGCCGCGCGGGGATAATCCAGCCGGCAACGGCCTTGCAGTTCTTGAGCCGCCTGTAGGCGTGGCGCAGATCCTCCAGAAAACGGCCCTCGTCTTCAGGCGTCAGGGGGATATCCGCCGGGCTTTTCCCCCCGGAATCGACGAGCACGGAAAGCCCCGCCGTACCCGCGGCGAGGAAGAATTTCCTCAAATAGGCCAGGTATTCCTCATTGCGGGCGCCCGGCTCCGGGCCG
>JAIRRR010000121.1 GCA_031255875.1 Treponema sp. | reverse complement strand
ATACCCCGCCCTTTAGGGCGGTTTCAATAGCGGCGTCCGCTTTCGGTTCATGGGCATTGGATCCCGCATACAATCCATACCTATCAGAACCAACATACCCCGTCCCTTTAGGGCGGGGTCGTTGATTTTTTCGCTATGGCGCGAGCGGACGCAAAGCCGTTTGCGGAGGCGGCAAAAAGCGTGGTGTATGCGGGTCGGTTTACGCTCATCGGCGATAAATTCACTATTACTTATTTTCTGAAAACGCTTTTTTCATCAATTGTTTCATTATTTGTGATAAATGCCGCCGGTTGCGCGGTATTCAGCAAACTTGACCTAAAGTGAAATTTACGCCGGTAAAACTTTAGGCGGAAGGAGCATTATATGTTGATAGGAAAATTGTCGGTTGTAAGCGCGGTTATGGCGCTTTTCGCCGCCGGGAGCAAGGATCGGGGCGGCGGCGAAGTTAGCGCTGTGGAACATACGCCGCCCGCATTTGAAGTTCTCTACATTCGGGCAAACGCCGATGTAAAGGTCCATTATGCGGACACGCCGAAGGTCGTTATTGCCGCCCCTTCAAATCTGCACGGTCAGATTGAACTGCGGACAAAGAAGAACGAGCTGGAAATCCGTGTGAAAGGAAAGGAAGAAAAATTTCCGCGCTTTTCGGTTGACGTGTATACCCCGCCCCTGTCAGGGCTTGGCGCGGCATTTGCGGCAACTCTTGAGTTTTCAGGCGATGTAACGCGAAGCGGGTTTATGGTGGGACAGGCGGGAGTAGCGGAAATAAGGGGAACCCTTGAGTGCGAAACCATACAGGTGAATATGGCGGGGTCAGGGATAGTCCGCTTAAGCGGCAGCGCCAGGAAAATGGAGATCAACCTAGTCGGAGACGGAACCATTGACGCGAAAGAGTTTAGAACGGACAGCGCGTCCGTCCAGATAGTTGGCGAAGGCAAGATAATCACCTGGACAACCGGAGTGTTGACAACGAACATCGTCGGTAACGGAACGATTAGCTATCGCGGCGACCCGGTCATGGAATTTACCGGCGTGGGAACAGGCCGCTTCATCCGGCTTCCCGATAATTCCTAGTTGAATATAAGGCAGCTTTCGATGCCCAAGCGTCAGCTCCGCCGTGGGGCAGCCGCCCCTAACCGATATAACCCTTTGCCTTGAGCAGTTCCGCGTTGAGGATGCCGCCGCCGGCCGCGCCCCGTACCGTGTTGTGGGACAGCCCTACAAAGCGCAGATCGAACACGTTGCAGGGCCGTATTCGCCCGACAGAGACCGCCATTGCCTTACCGGCGCCGCGGTCTTTCCGGGGCTGGGGCCGGTCCGCCTCTTCGCGGACTATGATTGGCTGCTCGGGCGCCAGGGGGAACCCAAGCTCCTGGGGCAGGGCCCTGAACGCCGCCCAGATTTTCTTTGCCTCTTCGACTGACGGCTTTCCGGCGCCGAACTCCAGGCTGACGCAGGCGGTGTGGCCGTCAATGACCGCGACCCTGTTGCAGTGGGCGCTGATCTCAAGGCCCCGGTAGTTTTCGATTTTAGCGCCCGAGATACTGCCCAAAATCTTGAGCGGCTCCCGCTCGCTCTTCTCTTCCTCGCCGCCTATATAGGGGACTATGTTGTCGATCATGTCGAGGCTCGCCACGCCGGGATAGCCCGCCCCGGAAACCGCCTGGAGGGTGGTAACTATCATGCGTTTTATCTCGTATCCCGCCCGCATCAGCGCCCACACCGGGGTCATATAGCTCTGAATCGAGCAGTTGGGTTTTACCGCGATAAAGCCCGCGCCCCAGCCCCGGTTTTTTTGCTGCGCGGGGATAATATCGGCGTGCTGGGGGTTTACCTCGGCGATAAGCATGGGCACGTCTTCGGTCCAGCGGTGTGCCGACGCGTTGGACACCACGGGGATGCCAGAGGCGGCGTACGCTTCCTCAAGGGAGCCGGTCTCGTCCTTCCCCATTTCCAGGGCGGAAAAGACGAACGCGCAGTCCCCCCGTTTCGCGGCGGCCAGGGCCTTTGATACATCTCCGGCGTCTTCCACAACAAGGCCCCATACCGAAGGATGGGGGACGCCGCCCGTCGCGTGCCAGCGCCCGGCAACGGCCTCGGCGTATTTTTTCCCGGCCGAACGGGGGGAGGCCGCCGCGTAGCGGACCTCGAACCAGGGGTGGTCCGCCAAAAGGGCGACGTACTGCTGCCCCACCATGCCCGTCGCGCCGAGTATCCCCACAGGGATCTTTGCCATCTGATTACTCCTTTCCCTGACATCTTACCGGAAAGGAAAACGCTCCGCAAGATGAAAATTCCCGGCCGCGCGGCGGCCGCCGTCCCGCTCAGCCTTTCCAGTTTTTTATCAACAGCTCGCCGGCGCTGCCCCGCCCTGCGGAATCGGAATTGATAATCCGCTTTGCCCGGACAGGTATGATGTCGAGGAACGGGTAATCGTACAGCTTCCGTATAAATTCCGTATCGGAATTGCTCAGCAGGCATTTTACGCCCCGGCCGGTCAGCCTGATGTAAACATCGCGCAGCCGTTCCTGTTCGCCCTCGCCGAAACCCCCGGCATGGTACTCGGTAAAATTCGCTTTGCCCGGGCTGTGGTAGGGCGGGTCGAAATAGACAAATGAATCCCCGCCCGCGCCCGAGACCGCCTTCTCGTAATCGGCATTCATAATAGTAATATCATTGCTATTGAGGTAGCCGCTGATCCGCCTTAAAACAGCCTCGTCATATATTGAAGGGTTTTTATGCCTTCCGTAAGGCACGTTGAAAAGCCCGCAGGAATTGACGCGGTACAAACCGTTGTAACAGGTTTTGTTTAAAAATATCAGCCGGGCCGCTTTTTCCGTTTCCGTTAAGCCGTTGAATTTTACCGCGTCCCGGTCCAGGTTTCTCAGCTCGTAGTAATACTCCCTGGTATTCCTGTTTTTATGCTCGCTCAGCAAATCGATAAGCCCTTCCGCATTTTCCCTGACGGCCCGGTAAGCCAGGATAAGCTGGGCGTTAGAATCATTTATCACGGCCTTGCCCGGCAGTAAATCGAAAAGGACCGCGCCGCCGCCCAGGAAAGGCTCGTAGTACACATAGTCGTTTATGCGGGCGGGGGCGTGTTCCCTTATCCGGGGCAGCAGTTGCCTTTTCCCCCCCGCCCATTTCAGAAAGGGCTTTACCGGGGGATTATGCCCCGCCAAGCGCTTCAAAGGCTTTCCGCAGCGCCGCCTCGCTCGCGTCCGAAAGCGGGCCCAGGGGAAGGCGCGCCGGGCCGGCGGGAAGCCCCGCCATAGCCATAGCCGCCTTGATGGGGACGGGGTTGGTCTCGACAAAAGCCGCCTTGACAAAGGGCAGAAGCTCGTAGTGGATCTTCCGCGCGGCCTCGAAATCGCCCTTGAAGCAGGCTTTGATCAGCGCGGCTACCCTGCCGGGGATCAGGTTGGAAACCACCGAAATAACGCCGTCGCCGCCAAGGGACATCAGCGGCAGGCTCAGGCCGTCGTCCCCGGAAAGCACGGCAAAGTCCCCGCCCGCCTCCTTTGCCGGAAGCTTTATGTTCCGGATTATGTCCCCCATCTGGTTAATGTCGCCGCTCGCCTCCTTTACCCCCGCGATATTGGGTATGCGGGCCAGCTTTTCCATAAGCGGCACGGGGATATTCCGCCCTGTCCTGGAGGCGATATTGTAAATTATCACCGGAATCCCGACAGAGGCGGCGGCCTCGAAGTGCTTTATGATGCCGGAATCGTTCGGCTTGTTGTAGTAGGGGGTCACCACCAGGGCGGCGTCGGCCCCAAGGTCCTTCGCCCGTTTGACGTAGATGACCATGTGCCTGGTGGAGTTGGAACCGGCCCCGACGATCAGCGGGACGCGCCCCCCCGCCTCTTCGACGGCGATCCTGATAAGTTTTTCCTCCTCGTCCTCGTCCAGGGTCGGGGTCTCCCCGGTAGTCCCCAGGGGGAGGAGGCCGTTGATGCCCCCCTCGATCTGGAAGCCTACAAGCCTGCGGAATCCGTCGTAGTCAACATCCCCGTTGTCCTTCATCGGGGTGATCAGCGCGGTATAGGCGCCTTTAAATTCCTTCATAATCGTCACCTCTGCCCGCGACCTTCTCAAAGGAAGCGCTCCGGCGATTCAAAGGATAGCGGAATGGACGGCGCCTGGCAAGACTGCGGGCAGGGGAGCGCCGGGCTGCGGACAACGCAACGGCGCCTCGTTCCGGGGCACGCAATACCCCTCGG
>JAIRRR010000056.1 GCA_031255875.1 Treponema sp. | reverse complement strand
TGTTTGGGCCAGTCTTACAGGAACACAAGACGTCTTTTTTACCGCAGATTGGAAACCAACTGGAAGTGACTTATACGATAGTGTTTATCTTTGCGAAATAAGTCTGAATATGACCGACAAGAACAACATAAACGCGGGACACCTTGGCACGGCCAGTCTCGCGCCACGCTGAGCGGGACCGTCACCTGCCGGCCGGCGGCGCCGGCCGATCGCTATAAAGCCCCTGGGCATAGCCCCCGGAATTGTTCCGGAGGCTATTTCATTTTAAACCGGGAATTGCAAATAAGCCCCGGATGAATTACTATTTATAGAAAATACGGTGTCCGGAGGGAGTGTGTTGGCAAAAAAATTCAACCGGGCGGGCTGCGCCCTGCTTTGCGTATTCTTTTTTGCGGGCTGCGCGGGCGGCGGCAAAGCGCGGGAAGACGCCGGGGAGCTCCACGGGGAAGGCGAGGATATCTGGCACGCGGTCGTGTCGGCGGAAGAACTGGGCGGGGAATGGGAAGGCTCCAGCGTTTTGAATGTCCCGGCCGACGAATCGAGGGGGTTTCCCGAAACGGCTTTTTATGTCGGCATGTCGCTGAGCTGCGCGGAACAGGGCGCGGTACAGCGCATCAAAATCGGTTTCGGCGACTTTCTCGAAGACCTGCTCGCGGCCCATCCCGATTCCGCTTTAACCGCCGACGATCTGTGGGAAGAGTACTTTGAAAGCACTTATGCCGGCCATATCCTGATCAGGGACGAATACGCCCTGGTCGTCGAATCTTCGGGCCCGGCGGAAGAGCTGCTCGACAGCGCCAACGACAGGCTGTACATCAACCAGGACAGGACGCGGCTGCGCGAATTCCTGGGGGGCGGGCTGCTGGAACCCTTCGGCGTTCCCGGAAACATCGAATTCGTTATGGAAAAACTCTAGGGGAGATTTGGAAACCCCGGCCGGATCCGGGGTTTCGGTTGCGGGCCGCCGGGTCCCTCCGGGCCCGGCAGGCTTTCGGAAGCGCGGGGCTTCGAGGCTGGTATGACTACTGCTCATCATCTTGTGGCTATTCTTGAAATCGGCTCGACCGGGATAAGGCTTCTGATTGCCGAGATCGGCGAAAGCTTCCGGTGGAAAGTGCTGGATCAGGCCGGGAAACCCGTCGCCCTGGGGCGGGACGTGTTCACCTCCGGGGAAATTTCGCGGGAATCCCTGCTGGAATGCCTTTCAGTGCTGCGCAACTACCAGGAACTGCTCTCGGGCTGGGGCATCAATCGCGGCGACGTCCATGTTATCGCAACGAGCGCGCTCCGGGTCGCCCGCAACCGGGATATGTTCGTGGACCGGGTCCGCCAGGACACGGGTTTCCTGCTTACCATTGTCGAAGGCATCGAGGAAAACCGGCTTATGTACCTTGCGGTGCGCTTCGCCCTGAAGAACGACCTGAGCCAGTTCCGGCGGGCCAGCTCCATGATCATCGACGTGGGCGGCGGCTCGACGGAAATTATGCTGCTCCGCAAGGGGAAGGTGGTCGCCGCCCACAGCATCCACCTGGGGACCATCCTTATCGACCAGTACTTCCGCAACGCCTCGGACGCCCGGCGGTCCCAGGGGCGCTACCTCCGGGAAAACGTGCGGAACACTTCCGAATTCCTCAATGCCGAGATGGAGCTCGGCCATGTCAAGGTTTTTGTGATCGCCGGTTCCGACGCGCGTTTCCTCGCCACGCGGATCGGGAAGGCGCTTAACCGCGACTGCTGGATCATCGAGCGGGACGCGTTCGTGGAGTTTGTGGACACGATACGGAACTACAGCCCCGAGGAATGCGTGAAAAAATTGCAGGTGCCTTACTCGGACTCGGAAGGCTTCGTGCCCGGCAACCTTATGTACAAGCTTTTTCTGGAGCGCACGAGCGCGGCCCAGGTAGTAGTACCTTTTGTGTCCATCAGGGAGGGCATGCTCATCGACCTGGCCCTGGGTGTGGACCCGGAATTGCAGGAAGAATTTTATTCCCAGATAATCGCTTCGGCGGTGAATCTCGGGCGGAAGTACCACTTTGACGAGGCGCATAATCTGCACGTGGCATTCCTGTGCAATATTCTCTTCGACGCCCTGGCCCGGGAGCACGGCATGAACCGCCGGGAGCGGGTCATGCTGGAAGTAGCGGCGACGCTCCACGACATAGGCATGTTTATCCGGGGATCGGGGCATCACAGGCACGGCCAGTACATTATCGCCAATTCGGAAATCTTCGGCCTGCACCGGGAAGAGCTCGGCATCATCGCCAACGTGGTCCGCTACCACCGCAGCGATCCCCCGTCCCAGGCCGATATCGACTATATCGCGCTGCAACGGGAGGAGCGGATCCTGGTGCTCAAGATGGCGTCCATCCTGCGCCTTGCCGACGCGCTCGACCGGGGGCATTCCCAGCGTATCCGGAATATCGCCGTGGAGCGCAGGAACGAAACGGTTGTCCTCCACACCGGGGGAAATTTCGATATTAGTTCTGAACTTCTGGGCCTTGAGGAAAAGGGCGGTATGTTTCAGGATACTTTCGGCTATAAAGTGATTCTAACATGAAACGTTTTTTTAACCGCGATCTTTCGTGGATCGATTTTAACCGCCGGGTCCTTGACGAAGGGCTCAGGCCGGATCTCCCCCCCCTGGATCGCTTCCGCTTTCTTTCTATCGTTTCCTCCAATTTCGACGAATTTTTCATGGTCCGCCTTGCGGCGATAAAACGGGCAAAGCGGGCCGGGGCCGGGCAGGACCCCGCCGGACTCAGCCCCGAGGCGCAGATCAAAACTGCGGCGGAAAAAATCCGGGACATTGTGAAAAGACAGTACGAGTGCCTGCGGAACGAAATATTTCCCGCGCTTGAACAGGGGGGGCTGGAACTGGTAAGGCCGGACAGGTACTCCCTTGAAGACATGGATTTTCTTGAATCGTTTTTTATGCGGGAAATTTACCCGGTCCTTACCCCGCTCCGTTTCGGCGACAACGAAGAAGACAACCTTATGATCGATTCGGTTTCCATCCATGCCGCCTTCCTGCTGGAAACCGGGGCCGCCCCCCCGGACGGGGGCGAAGCGGCGGAATACAGTTCAATCGTCAAGATACCCCCCGTGATCAGCCGGATCGTCAGGCTGCCCGGCAGTAATGCTGCCGGCGGGGAAGGCGGGGTTTTCCGCTGGGCGCTTCTGGACGATGTCATCCTCAGCCGGGGGGCCTACCTTTTCCCCGGATACACGATCAGGGAAAGCATGCTTTTCAACGTAAACCGGGACGCGGATTTCTCTGTCGATGAAAAGCGGGACGAGGATTTTATGGAAGCCATGGAGGAGGTTATCGAGCGCAGGGATTCTTCCCGGGCGGTCCGCATGGTTTATACGGCGGGAAGCGCCAGGATCAAGGAGGCGCTGGCCCGGCGCTTCGAGCTGGGGGAAGACGATCTCTACGAGGTGGACGGCCCCCTGGACCTGCGCAGCCTCTCCGCCATTGCCGACACGCCGGGCTTTGACAGGCTCAGGCTGAAGAGCCGGCGCATCTACCCCCAGACCGCCTTTAGCGAGGACGAGTCCCTCTGGGACAGGATAAGCCAGAGCGACGTGATGCTGCACCTGCCCTACCAGTCCTTCGATCCGGTGCTGCGTTTTTTCCGGGACGCGGCGCAGGACCCCCAGGTAATCTCCATAAAGACCGCGCTCTACCGTACCGGCGGGGACTCCCCCATAATCCGGGTGCTGGAAGAGGCGGCGTTAAACGGAAAACACGTAACCGCCCTTGTGGAACTCAAGGCCCGGTTTGACGAAGCCCGCAACATTACCTGGGCGAACCGTCTGGAAAAGGCCGGGGTAATTGTAGTCTACGGCCTTGCCCGGCTCAAGGTGCACGCCAAGGTTACCCTTGTCATCAGGCGGGAACCGGACGGGATAAAACGCTACGTCCACCTTTCCACGGGAAACTACAACGACAAGACGGCAACGCTGTACGAGGATATAGGGATCTTTACCACGCGGGAGGATATCGCCTTTGACGCGGGGCTGCTGTTCAACATGATCACCGGCTATTCGGTGATCCACGCCACAAGGCAGCTTGTAATCGCCCCGGCCAATCTGAAGTACCGGCTTGTCGAACTTATAGACCGGGAGGCGAAGCGCTCAAGCCCGCAAAGCCCGGGCCGCATCACGGCCAAGATGAATTCCCTGGCCGACAGCGCCGTCATCGAGGCCCTGTACCGCGCTTCCCGGGCGGGGGTGCGGGTGCTGCTCAACGTCCGGGGCATCTGCATGCTGGTCCCCGGCGTCCCCGGCCTTTCCGAAAATATCCAGGTTACGAGCATTGTGGACCGCTACCTTGAGCACTCCCGCATCTTCTGTTTTGCCAACGGCGGGAGCGAGGAAGTGTACCTTTCCAGCGCCGACTGGATGCCCCGCAACCTGGAACGAAGGGTCGAGCTGATGTTCCCGGTGCTTCAGGCGGATCTGCGGGAAGAAGTCCGGGATATTCTGGAAGCCTGTTTCCGCGACAACCAGCAGGCATGGCGGCTCGGCGCGGACGGCGTCTGGTCCAGGCGCGTTCCGGAAAAAGGCGAACAGCCTTTCCGGGCGCAGGAATACTTCCTTACCCAGGCGGAGCGGGCTGCGGAAAACCCCTGGGCGGAAAGGCAGGAATTTGTTGTCCGGCGGGGAAGCGCGGCCCGGCGGAAACTGTAAAACGCATTATCAAAACCCGGCAGGGAAAGCCTTACGCGCGGCCCGCTACGGCGGAAACTTAAAAACGGACCGGGGGCCGTATATCGATGGGGCGGGGCTCTGCCGGCATACCGGTTACGCGGCCGGGCGCGGTTTTTTCCGCCGGGGGAATTTCCTTGCCCGTCAGGGCGCCGGTCTCGCCGCCGGCGCCGGCCTGGGGATTGGCGTTAAAGGTAAGCAGCGCTTTCCCCGCGCCGGGGCTGCCCTGGGTTATACGCGACAGGCTTCCTGCCGTGTCCAGCCCGGCGTAACGGATATTCGCCGGGGAGGCCGGAGGATAGCCGAAGGTTCCGCCGCCCAGATAACTGTACACGCCCTCGCCGGGATAAAGCGAAATAGTTTTACCGTCAGACACGAGCGGGGCAAGCATGGCCGGGGTAAGCACGGCCGGCCTAAGGGTAAATTCGCCATTGTAGCCGAAAAAGCCGCCCGGCGCTTCTTTTTCCGGGGCGTTGATATAGTTTGCCGCAAGCCATGTTTCAAGAAGCAGCTCCCAGGCCTGTTCGTCGGCAAGCTCCGTGTCCCCGAAAAACCCGGGAATATGCCGCCGCGCCGCATCGGTTACCGCCCGGTAATCGGCGTATTCCGATTCGGCAATGGAGCGGTAAATGTCAGCGCCGTTTTCCGCATGAATCCTGAGCCACTGGAAAAAAAGATAAACGGTTATATAATCATCGTAGACAAACTTATCGTCTTCCCCCCAGGTAAAAAAATTATTTCCTGCGGCGATATTGCTTTCGTTCCCGGCGAAATTATCATCCGCCTGGTTATAATAATCGATCTTGGCCTGAATATGCCCTTTCCCGGCGCTGTTGTTCCCCGCCGCCTTGTTGTAGATATACTCCGCTGCGGATGAAAGGCCCTCGTCTACCCAATCGTCCTGCTGTACGGATTCAATCAGCGCGTCTAATTCCGGTTGTGTGTTTATACCCGCAAAGTCTGGATTTTTCTTTTCAAGCCGGGAGGAAAAATTAATAAGGTGCTGGAGCTCGTGGGCGATAGTGGGGTAGAAATCAGATCTGTTGGGGCTGCCCGGATTTATGTCAATGTAAAGCATGGGCATTTCGTTTGAATTGCCGATAAGCCGCTTGGGGAACACGTCTTTCATGGAAAAATAACCGGCAATGTAGGTATCGCCCTGCCCGGAATACCCGTCAACTATATCCATAAGGAGGATAACGAGTCTATCCTCGGGGTAATAGCCCCCGAAAGCCCCGATTATATTGAGGGCTATGCGATTCTTGTACTCTTGGGCGATTCTTTCGGCAACAGCCGGCGAAAATCTGACTTTAGAATCCACATAGACACAGCAGGCATCATTCTCCGCCAAAAGAACCGCCTGTATGTCGTACGGTTTCCCATCAATTCCATTGATAGCGCTCAGGCTCAGCTGTTTTTTCCCGGCGTACATCTGCTCCCCGTCGGACTGAGCAAGCGGCAGTTTGCAGGAAAATAAAAGCGGGAGTAAAAAAAGAAAAACAACGGGGTAAAGCCGTAATCGCGCCAATCGCATATTCCAAGTATAGCGGCTCCGCACGGTTTTGGAAAGGCCCAAATGGTAAAACGGGCCGAATGCGCCCGGCCGTCCGGGCGGCAGCCGGCGGCCTTGCGCGTATTCAGGCCCTGGGGTTATAATAAACAACTCCGGGGTACGGACCACGCCTTCCAATGAAAAGGTTTTTTCAGGGAAACCCGGCCGGGGGTTCCCCTTATTTTTTTGCCAGGGAGTCTGCCTGTGAAAGCGCTGTGTCCAAGGTACACGCGGTCGGGACACCTTTTTTTCCGGCCCGGCGACGATCTTGACCGGCTCGTCGATCTGATGCTCCGGACAGGCTATCAGGAAGAATTCTGCCTTGCCCTTGATTTTGACCCGTTCTTCCTGGCGGACCTGATGGCCGCGGGCTTCCTGGTTATGTCCGCGCCCCTCTCCCCGGCGGGCGAAGGGGACGGCGGCCCGGGGCAGGAAGATCTGCCGCAGTTCCTCCTGCTGCCCAAGCTGCACCTGGCGCGTTCCGTTCTGTTCTGGGACGATCTCCGCGAAACAAAAAGCGCCCGGCGCATGATCCGGCGTTACGAACTCCGGTACAATAACGATTTCGACCTTGTTCTGGAAAACTGCGTGCGCACCCACGGCGACGGCTGGCTCACCGCGCCGCTCTGCGAATCCATACGGCAGATACGGAAAATACCGGGCTGCCCGGTGCGCCCGGTTTCTTTCGGCGTGTACCGGGACGGGGAGCTTAAGGCAGGGGAATTCGGGATAGAGGCCGGCCGGGTGTATACAAGCTATTCCGGGTACCACGGGGAGGATTCTGCGGGTACGGTACAAATGCTGCTCACCGGCCGTTACCTGAGGGACCAGGGGTTCGCCTTCTGGGACCTGGGGATGCCGCTGGAGTACAAGGAAAGGCTCGGGGCGAAAAATCTAAACCCGGCCGAGTTTGTCGGATTGTTCCGCGGGGCCGTAGCGGTTTAACAGGGGATGTGCTACAATTGCCGCGTATGAAATTCCAGGAAAAAAATCCCGCCGGGGATACGGGCGGGGGGCCGGGATTCCGGGTTGAAAAAGGCAAGCCCCTCCCGATGGGGGCTTCGGTAACTCCCCGGGGGGTGAACTTTTCCCTGTTCGCCCGCTACGCGACAGCCGTTACGCTGGCCCTTTTCGGGCCGGACAACATGGAACAGCCCTACGCCGAGATCAATCTGGACCCCTGCCGGAACCGTACCGGGGATATCTGGCACTGCCATATAGAAGGGCTCAAGGAGGGGGCCCTCTACCTTTACCGGGCGGACGGCCCCTACGACCCCCGGCACGGGTTCCGCTTCAACCCCCGCAAGTCCCTGCTGGACCCTTACGCGAAGGCCCTGACGCCGCTCGGCCGCTGGGACCTGGGCGCGTGCCTGGGCTACGATCCGGACGATCCCCAAAAGGACCTCTCCTTTTCCACAAAAGACGATATCCACACGCAGCCCAGGTGCGTAGTGGTAAGCGATGACTTCGACTGGCAGGGGGACACCCCCCTGAACTACCCGCTTAGGATGAGCGTACTCTACGAAACCCATGTGCGGGGGCTTACGGTTTCCTCCAGCTCCGGGGTGCAAAACCCGGGCACCTACCGGGGCGTAACAGAAAAAATACCGTTCTTCAGGGAACTGGGCATCACCAGCCTGGAATTCCTCCCCATCCAGGAATTCAACGAGCGGGAAATCCCCCGGACCAACCCCCGGACCGGGAAACAGCTCTTCAACTACTGGGGCTATTCCACAGTCGCCTTTTTCGCGCCCAAAGGCTCATACGCGCGGGACCCCGAACCCGGCGGGCAGGTGCGGGAATTTAAGGAAATGGTGCGGGAACTGCACAAGGCGGGGATCGAGGTAATCCTGGACATCGTGTTCAACCATACCGCCGAAGGAAACGAATTGGGGCCGACCTTTTCCTTCCGGGGGCTGGACAACAGTATTTACTACATACTGGAAGAAGACAAGCGGTATTACAAAAACTACTCAGGCTGCGGCAACACGGTAAACTGCAACCATCCCGTGGTGCGCAGTTTTATCATGGACTGCCTGCGTTACTGGGTAATGGAAATGCACATAGACGGCTTCCGCTTCGACCTGGGATCGATACTCGGCCGGGACCAGCGGGGAAGGCTGATGGAAAACCCGCCCATGCTGGAGCGGATAGCCGAAGACCCCATCCTGCGGCACACCAAGATTATAGCGGAAGCCTGGGACGCGGGCGGCGCCTACCAGGTCGGCTGGTTCCCCGGCGGCCGCTGGGCGGAATGGAACGACCGCTACCGGGACGAAGTGCGCCGCTACTGGCGGGGGGACCCCGGGGAAGCGCGGCACCTGGCGACGCGGCTTTCAGGAAGCTCGGACCTGTACCTCAGGGACGGGAGAAAGCCCTTCCACTCCATCAACTTCATCACAAGCCACGACGGTTTTACGATGGCGGACCTGGTCACCTACAGCTTCAAGCACAACGAGGAAAACGGAGAGGAAAACCGGGACGGCTCGGACAACAACAACAGCGCCAACTACGGCTTCGAAGGGCCCTCGGAAAACCCCGCGATAGAAAAAACGCGCCTCAGGCAGCTTAAGAATTTTTTCGCCACCCTGCTTATCTCCCAGGGAACGCCGATGCTGCTCGGCGGGGACGAAATGGGCCGGACCCAGAAGGGGAACAACAACGCCTACTGCCAGGACAACGACATTTCCTGGTACGACTGGTCCCTGCTGGAAAAAAACAAGGACCTCTTCCGTTTTGTAAAGGAAATGATCGCCTTCCGCCTGCGCCACCCCGCGTTCCTGCGCCCGGAATTCTACTCCGGACTGGACGGCGACTACAACGCCATCCCGGACATCTCCTGGTACAACGAAAAGGGGGAAAACCCGAATTGGGAAGAGAGCGAGAAATGCCTTGCCCTGCGCATAGACGGCAGCAAGGCGGAAATAATGGCCGACAAGGACGACAACGACTTTTTCATCATGTTCAACAGCAAAACTGCGGTAGTGAATTTCGACGTCTGCGATCCCCCGGAGGGAAAAACCTGGCTGCTCGCCATAGACACGAACCTCCCCTCCCCGAACGACATACTGAGTCCGGGAAATGAAAAACCCATGTTCTTCCAGAACAGTTATTCTGTCGCGCCGCAGAGCGTGGTTCTCCTCATTTCAAAACCCCTGTAGGCGCGCTCCGATTATGGGACAGTAATTATGGATGAAACCAGTTTTATCTTGGGAGTCGACCTGGACGGCGTGGTCGGGGATTTTTACGGCGCCATGAGGCAGATAGCCGCGGACTGGCTCGACCGGCCCGAAGAATCCCTCAGCGAGGAAGTAGGCTTCGGGCTCGAAGAGTGGGGCCTTGCCGAATACGGCGGCTACGAAAGGCTGCACCGTTTCGCCGTAACCCAGCGGAACCTCTTCAGGGCGATGAAGCCCATCAAGGACGCGCCGGCTGCCCTGCGGAAACTTTCCGTCCGGGGAATCAGAATCCGCATTATCACCCACCGCCTCTTTCTCAAACACTTCCACAAGCCCTCGATAACCCAGACCGTGGAATGGCTCGACAGCTGGGACGTCCCGTATTGGGATCTCTGTTTTATGGCGGACAAGGGGGCCGTGGGCGCCCATGTGTATATCGACGACGCGCCCGCCAACGTGCTCAGGCTCAGGGAACAGGGATGCAGGACCATAGTGTTCACCAATTCCACCAACCGCGATCTTCCCGGCCCCCGGGCGGACAACTGGCAGGAAGCGGAACAGCTCATAATGGAAGCCTACGCCGAATGGACCACCGGCACCCTGGATCTGTTCGGCGCTGCGGGATACCGCAACTGATGCGCCCTCCCGGTAGGAGGGGGGCCTGTTACCGGAAAGCGGGGCCAGGTAAAGAAGCGCCGCCCGGCCCCCCTGCGCTCCAGCCTTGCTCCCCCTTAACGCGGCCTCCTGCCCGGAGCAAGTCTTCCGCTACCCCCCCGCCATGACCGACATCCTCCTCGTTACAATCAACGCCAAGTGGGTACACCCCTCCCTGGCCCTGCGGCTCCTCAAGGCAAACCTGGCGTCCCTTGAAGGCCGGGCCGAAATCCTGGAATTCGCCCTGCGGCAGCCCCTGGCGGAAAAAACCGCCCCCATACTCCGGGCCCGGCCCCGGGTCCTCGCCGTTTCGGTGTCAATCTGGAACCACCTGGCGACACGGGAACTGCTTGCCGCGCTCGGCGAAGCCTGGGAGAAAGAGCCCGCAGGGAAACCTGCCGTTGTCCTGGGCGGCCCGGAAGTTTCCTGGCTGGACACAGGCGCGGAGATTCTGCGTTACGCGGATTGGGTGGTCAGGGGGGAGGGCGAGCTGGTGTTCCGGAAACTTTGCGGGCTGCTGCTCGGAGGCGGAACGCCTCCGGGGCCGGAAGCCCGGGAACGCCGTCGAACGGAAGTACTTTTAGAGCTGGGAATGAGGGGCGGGGTTAGGGCGGCAGGGGGGAAATTTATCGAAGCGGAACCGGCCGGGCTTGGCGCGTTGAAAAGCGCCTACCGGCTTTACACCAGGGAGGATCTGGAAAGGAAGCTTGTCTATGTGGAAGCGTCGCGGGGCTGCCCTTTCGGCTGCGAATTCTGCCTGAGCGCGCTTGACCGGCGGGTGCGGGAGTTCCCCCTGGAGCCGTTCCTGGCCGAAATGGGCGGTCTGATCGAAAACGGCGCGAGGCGCTTTAAATTTCTGGACAGGACCTTCAACCTCAACCCGGAAAGGGCGGCAAAGATTCTGGAATTCTTCCTCGGAAAAATGACGCGCCCGCCGGATGCCGGGGAACCGGCCTGCGTCCACTTCGAGATGATCCCCTCCCCCGTGCCCGCAAAACTGCGCGGGCTTCTTGCCCGCTTTAAGCCCGGAACGCTTAGGCTGGAACTGGGGATACAGACCTTTAACCCCGTAACCGCGTCCCTTGTCGGGCGGGCAAGCGATCCGGAAAGAGAACTGGAAACCCTGGAGTTCCTCTGCCGTAACACAAACGCCATTATCCACGCGGACCTTATCGCGGGGCTTCCCGGCGAGGGCCTGGCCTCCTTTGCCGGGGGTTTCGACCGGCTCTGGCAGATACTCTCGATCAGGAATACCGGCGGCGCAGCCTCCGACGGCAGCGCCGCAGCGGGAAAGCCCCGCGCGGAAATACAGCTCGGCATACTCAAGCGCCTTCCCGGAGCGCCGATCGCGCGCCACGGCAAAGCTTACAGGATGCGCTACGCAACGGACCCGCCCTACGAGGTACAGGAAACAGCGGCGCTCCCGGCGGGCGAACTGGACCGGCTGCGGAATTTCGCCCGCTTTTGGGAACTCATCGTAAACCGGGGAAACCACCCGGATTTCGCCGCCCGCTTCCTGCCCCCGGGAAAACCCGCTTTCGCCCGTTTCATGGAACTGTCGGACCGGCTTCTGGCGCGGTTCGGGCGCAATTGGGGCCTGGACAGAAACGAGCTAAAGGCGGTTCTCAACGAACAGGAATGACTGCTGCGGCTGCGCCGGGCCCAAAACGAAAAGGCCCCCGCAGCCGCCCGGAAAGGGCGGCCACGGGGGCCCCGCCGCGAGTGAGAGAAATCCGGTTTTACGGAAAACGCCGCCCTACCGCGTCACAAGCAGGTATATCGACACAAACGTGCTCGCTATCGACAGCGTCGTCGTTATCACGGGCGCCACCTGGTTGAAATAATACAGCGCCCCATTCGTCCGCGCCGTTATTATCGTCTCGGGCGTCACCTCGTCCCCCTTCCCCAGCCGCCGGCCCCCGAGCTCCGTTATCTCGACGCTCTCGCGCATGTTCCTCACCGGGTCAAAGCCCCCGGCCATGGCAATGTAGTAGTCCCACGTCCGGTCAGGAATGTACGGGTACCTCCCGGGCCTCAGCACCGCGCCGGCCACCGTCACGAAATACTGCCGGAACGGCACCACCAGCGTGTCCTCCCCCTCCACATAGTACGCGCTCCGGTACCCCGAATCGTACAGCATCGGGTTCAGGTTCATCCCTATCCGCTCGCCCCCCCTCAGCAGGTACGCGTTCCTCGTGTCCGACACTGCGGAGAACCACCCGCGGTTCCGCCGCACCAGCGACGCGTAGTTCTCCCCCTCGTTGAACCTCACCGTCACACGGTTCGCACCGCTCAGCGCCGCGCCGCCCTCCTCGCTCCCGAGCTGCACCGCCCCCTCCGCGAACATCACCGGCATCAGATCCGCGATGAGCGGCACGTACACCTCGTCAAGGTCGTTCAGGGCGAAGCCGCCCGCCATGTCGCCCGCAGACAGGAATATCTTCTCCCCGGATTCCGCGGAGCCCCCCACGCGCCGGACCAGCTCCGCCCGGGACGCGTCCGCCAACGGCGTCAGGCCCCCGCCGTACCGGGTCACCAGCTCCCCCAGCCCCTCCCCCTCCAGCATCTGGTACCGCCCGGGCCGCTCCACCGCCCCCTGGACAGCCACCGTCCGCCGCACCCGGCCCACCGTCACCGTGTCCCCGGGCCGCAGGTACGGGTCCTGCCCAAGGTCCCCGTCCCGCTGCGCCCGGAATATGTCGTACACGCGCGCCTGGCCCCCGCCGGACGTCACCGTGACGTCCCGCAGGGACGCGTAGGGGGTCAGGCGGCCGCCCGCCAGGAGGGAGGAGAGCCGGGACAGGGCCCACGCCGGCTGCTCGGCGGCCACGGAGACCTCCCCCCGCAGGTGGACGGTGAAGAGGGCGGGGCTGGTGAGGACCAGCTGCGCCCCGCTGAGGGGGTAGTTGTTCGAGACGATTGCCTCCGCCTCGGCCTTGAGCTGGAGGAAGGTCTTGCCCGCGGCGTTGACGACGCCCAGGTTGGAGACCCGGACCCGGTAGCTGGCGTCCACGGCGATGGGGTAGGTGACCTGGGCGCCCCCGGCGGCGTAGGCGAGGGTGTAGACGTCGCCCGCGGTGACGCGGTAGCCCGCGTTGGACATGGCGAACTGGGGGTTCAGGAACCCCCTGGCCGCGGCGACGGAGGCCGCGCTGTCCGCGGCGATCAGGTCGCCGGAGGACACGTCGCTCTGGGCGGGGGCGAGCCATGCGGGGGCCGCGAGGAGCAGCAGGAGGAGGGAATGCTTTCTCATGCGGAGGCCTCCCCCCGCAGCCTCGCCATGGCCGCCGGGTCCTTCCTGACGTTCGATACGGCGTCCAGGGCGAAGGCGAGGAAGGCGGAGAGGAAGCCCGCCGCGAAGGTAACGGCGACGCAGATAAGCCCCCGGCTGGGGCCGGACTTCCTGTCCGGGATTTCCGCCAGCTCCAGGACCTGGAACACGGGTTTCTCGCTCGCCATGGCGACTTTGAGGAGCTCGTACTGGACCTTGAGCTGGGTATAGACCTGCCTCTGGGCGGCCAGCTCGAGGCTTATGCGGCCCAGCTCCAGGGAGATGGAGGGCAGGCCGGCGGGGAAGCCCCGGTTGACGGACTGCTCCAGGCGGCGGCTCTCGAGCTCCAGGCCCTGAATTTCCCTGTAGGCGTTGGCGATGTTGAGCTCCAGGTTTTCCTTTTCCAGCCTGTTTTTGTCCAGGCCCAGCTCGTCGAAGCGGGCCTCCAGGTAGGCGGCGCAGTAGTTGGCCACCCGCTGGGCGAAGGCGGGGTCGTAGTCGGAGAAGGCGATGGCGAAGACGCCGCTTTTCTCGTCGTAGGAGGCGGAGAGGCGCTTCTTCAGCTTCTTGCGGCTTTCGGCGCGGAAGTATTTTTTTATCTTATAGCGCTCGGCCAGGCCGAACTCGTCCACGACGGCGTCGAGCAG
>JAIRRR010000016.1 GCA_031255875.1 Treponema sp. | reverse complement strand
GATGAAGGACAATAACTGGCAGAACCCCTACACCCTGGTAGCCAACACCAAGGGGACTTTCGCCTTCTGGCCGGAACCTATCGCGGCCGATTCCCCGGGGCAGCGGAAGAATTTTGAGTATTCCATCCATATCGAGGCGCCGGGTTTTGAAATTCTGAACCATTTTTTCAAGATACCCGTGATAAGCGATTCGTCCCCGGTAAAGTCCTACTCTTTGGCGCGGACCTTCAAGCTGCCCGACCTCTATATGTTCCCGCCCGGGGAAGACGGGAACATCGGGCTGCGCGACGATTTGGAATCCGGCGCCTATTAAGGGAATTTTCGGAACTTCTTTACAAAAAGGTTTGCCCTTAAAAGATTTGTATGATAAAATAAGTTGATTCAAAAAATCATTGGAGGTGTTTTTAAAACCTGGTTGCTGCGGGCTGCGGCCCGATGAAATCCGGTTTGGAGGTACTTCTGAAAACCGTAACCAGGCTTTTGGAAGCGCCGCAGTTCGAGGAGGGACGATTATGAAGAAAGTTATTTTGCCGGTTCTGTTCTGCGTTTTTCTTGCAGGCGCGGTGTTCGGACAAAATTTGGTTGAGCCGAACTGGGGGCAGTATATCGGCGCCCCGCCGGAAGAGGTAGCGGAATTGAGCGAGAATTTCGGGGCGAGCTTTGCCGAATTGCAGGCGGTCAAGCCGAATTTGAAGCCTGTCGGTGCCGCAGGGAGGAATCAGTACCGGGAAAGCACGACTTACAGGGTCAACGGCAACGACGTGACTATGACGGCTATCTACTACATTGACAGCAGGCTGGGATATTACGCGGCGATCCTGGAGATAGAATCCACCTACGCCGCCCTTATAAACCGGCAATTTTCCGATTGGGAAATACTGGTAAGCGATACCCTTGGCTGGGGGTCTCCTTCCATAACTACCTCGGAGCCGGCAAAGTCCCTGCGCTGGCAGCAGCGCAATCAATGGCCCGCGATTATCATTACCCAGACGCCCCGGAGCGGGACCAAGTACAAGGTCTCTTACGGCCAGTACAGCCAGCTGGGGGTTACCCGGGGGGATCCTATAAATCACCGGGAACTGGTACAGCAGGTGACCCGTACTTTTTCCGGGGCTGTGCGTTAGGAGCGAGCCCGCATCCTTTTAGGAATGCGCCGGCGAGAGGCCGGCAATCAACAAACCTTTGTTACCGCCGAAGACGCTGTCCTCGGGAAAGCCGGGCGCCGGCTCGGGATATGCAGCGGGTTTCAAGGCGGGTTAAGGCGCGGACAATGATAACCCTCAAGGGGATTACCAAACAGTACGGGAAGATCGACGCCCTTAGGGAGGTTGACCTTGCTGTCCCGGCCGGGAGCATATTCGGCATTATCGGGAAGAGCGGGGCGGGAAAGTCTACCCTGCTCAGGATGATGAGCCTGCTCGAAAAGGCGGATGCCGGGGAGATATACTACGGCGGCGAGCGGGTGGACACCCTGGCGGGGAGCGCCCTTCTGGAACGCCGCCGGAAGATGGGCATGATCTTCCAGAATTTCAACCTTTTCGCCTCCCGGAACGCGGCGTCCAACATCGCCTATCCCCTGGAGATCGCTTCCCTGCCGAAAAAGCAGATACACGAGCGGGTGGACGAGCTTCTGTCCATGGTGGGGATCGAGGACAAGCGCAAGGCCCGGCTCCGGGAGCTTTCCGGCGGCCAGAAACAGCGGGTTGCTATTGCCCGGGCCCTCGCGGTCAACCCCGAGGTCCTCTTCTGCGACGAGGCGACAAGCGCCCTGGACCCCCAGACCACCCGCTCCATTCTTGCATTGATACAGGAACTCCACAGCCGATTCAAGCTGACGGTGGTGCTTATTACCCACGAGATGAGCGTTATCCGGGCGGTCTGCCAGGAAGTGGCGGTAATGGACGCCGGACGCATTGTGGAGCAGGGCGGGGTGGAGGCCCTGTTCAGCGATCCCCGGTCCTCTGCGGCAAAGGAGATGCTCAATGTCTAGGGAGATTCTGGGCGCGCTGGTCCTGCTGCCCAAGTCAACACTGGAAACCCTCCACATGACTTTTTTCTCCACCTTTTTCGCCAGCCTTCTGGGTTTTCCCCTGGGGACCCTGCTCTACGTAAGCTCCCCGGCCGGCCTTATCCCCCGGCGCCTCCTCTACAACGTGCTTTCCCGGCTGGTGAACATCTTCCGTTCCCTGCCCTTTATCATCCTGATGATCCTGCTCATCCCGCTGTCGCGGCTCATTATCGGCACCAGTATCGGGCCTACGGCGGTGATCATCCCCCTGTCCATCGCGGCGGCCCCCTTTGTCGCCCGGATCGTGGAAACCGCCCTTTCCGAGGTTGACGGCGGCGTGCTCCTCGCGGCCCGGGCAATGGGCTCGGCCGACATGCAGATAATCAGGAAGGTGCTGATACCCGAGGCCCTGCCCGCCCTTATTTCGGGCCTTGCCCTGACGATCATCAACCTGATAGGCTATTCCGCCATGGCCGGGGCCATAGGCGGCGGGGGCCTGGGCGACCTGGCCATACGCTACGGCTATTACCGCTTCCGAATCGACGTTACCATCGCGGCGGTCATCATCATCCTTATCATGGTCGAAGCGGTGCAGCTTGCCGGGACCATGATAAGCCGCGCCCTGCTGTCCAAGCGCTGATTCCGGCGTGCGCGGGGCCTGGAATTGTACGCCGGGCCGCCGGCAGGGGGGCCGTTGAGGGCTTGACCTTTTTTTGTAAATTTTTTAGACTATTAAACATATATATTTACTAGTAATTCTATAGGAGGAATTATGAAGAAGACAATCGTAAGCCTGCTTGCGGCAGGCGCGCTGGCCCTCGCCCTGGCCCAGCCGGTATTTGCCCGCGGGAGTGAGGAAGCGCGGTCAAAGGTTCTCAGAGTCGGGGCCACCCCGGTCCCCCACGCCGAGCTGCTCAACCTGGTAAAGGAGGATCTGGCCGCCCAGGGCTTCGAGCTCCAGGTAGTCGAGTTTACCGACTACGTGCTTCCCAATTCGGGGCTGATCGCGGGGGACCTGGAGGCCAATTTTTTCCAGCACCTACCCTATCTGCAAAGCAACGAGGAATGGACCTCGAAACTGGCCGCCGCTTTCGGGGTCCACATTGAGCCCTTCGGCCTCTATTCCGACAAGTTCCGGGATATTGCCGATCTGCCCGACAACGCCACCGTCGCGATCCCCAACGATCCTTCCAACGGGGGCCGGGCCCTGCTGCTGCTCGCCTCCAAGGGCATCATTACCCTCAGGGCGGGCGTGGGCTCTGCCGCGACACCCCTGGACATTACTGCCAATCCCAAGAACCTGAGTTTCCGGGAACTTGAAGCGGCCCAGCTTCCCCGCTCCCTACAGGACGTGGACGCCGCCGCCATTAACGGCAATTACGCGCTGGAAGCGGGCATCAACCCCACGAAGGACGCGCTTATCATCGAGGGCGGCGATTCGCCCTATGTCAACTACATAGTAATCAGGAAGGGCAGCGAGAACGACGCCCGGATTGTCGCCCTTAAACAGGCCCTGCTCTCCCAGAAGATCAAGGATTATATCGGCCGAACCTGGAGCGACGGCAGCGTTATACCGGTATTCTAGCCCGGGCATTCCTTCCAAACACGAAACCCCGCCTGAAGCGGGGTTTCTTTTCGGAGGAATTTTTAAAATTGGTTACAGAGGCATGAACCGAACTATGAAGCCCACGGAAACAGGAATGGCGATGTTGTCGTAATTTTCCAGGGGCAGGGCTTCCACGATGGTGGCAACGACTGCGGCGACGACCGCAGTCCGGATATTGTTGGAAACCAGGAAGGCGCTTGCCAGAACAGCGGCGAAGCAGGCGGCGGAACCTTCGATGCTCTTCCCCATCATAAAAGAAGGCCGT
>JAIRRR010000318.1 GCA_031255875.1 Treponema sp. | reverse complement strand
AGGAGGGGCGCGGAGCGGCCACGGCGCGCGGCGCCGGGGCCGGAGCGGTAGCGGAGCCCCGGATAGCCCGGTCCGGCATCTGCGCAGCAGATGCCGGATGCGCCCGAATTCCGGATCGGAACGATGCCTTGAATCGGGCGGGTAACTGCGTTAAACTCTATGAGGTGAAAAAGCTGGCTGGTATCCCGGCGTCCCCCGGGATCGTGATCGGAAAAGCCCTGGTTTATCTGGAAGACGCCTTGCCCGAGATTCCCCGCTACGCGATTCAGGAGGGCGGGACTGAGTCCGAGTGGAAGCGGGCGGCGGCCGCGTTTGACGAGGCGGTCGGGGAGACCCGGGCGGTTCTGGACCGGGCCAGGCGGGAGCTGTCCGGGGAGCAGGCGGATATTGTCGAGGCCCACCTGATGATGCTGGAGGACGCGGATTTCCGGGACAAGCTCAGGTCCCGGCTCGAGTCGCGCCTGGAAAACATTGAATGGATTGTATGGGACTATTCCCGCGAGCTGGCGCGGAAGCTGGACGTTTCGGGCGACGAGTACCTCCGGGAGCGGGCGGCGGATGTCTGCGACGTGTCGCGGCGGCTTCTGCGCTTCCTGCTCAAGATCGGGAAGGCGGCCCTGTCGGAACTGGACGAGGACGTGATCCTCGTGGCCCGCGATCTTATGCCTTCGGAAGTGCTTTCCATGCGGCGGGAGCGGGTAAAGGCGATTGTTATGGATATGGGGAGCCGCACCTCGCACACGGCGATCCTGGCGCGGGCTTTCGGCATTCCCGCAGTGCTGGGGCTTTCCGGCGCAAGCCGGGAGATTCAGAGCGGGGACGGGCTTATTGTAAACGGGCTTAACGGGGAAGTGCTGATCGGCCCCGGAGAAGAGGAAATTGCCGAATACGGGAAGGATAGAGAGAAATACCAAAAGAATGCGAAGGAATTGCTGTCGGGCCGGGATCTTCCGGCGGAAACCCTGGACGGCTGCCGGGTTACGCTGAAGGCGAATATCGGGCTGCCCGAGGAGGCGGAGCGGGCCCTGGGCTGCGGTGCCGAGGGGATTGGCCTTTACAGGTCGGAGTTTCTGTTCCTGACGCCCGGGCAGCCGGCCGAGGAGGAGGCTCAGTACCTTGCCTACTGCCAGGTGATCCGGGCGATGGGGGGGCGGCCGGTGACGATACGCACTATTGATGTGGGCGGCGACAAGGTTGATCCGGAATTCCACGTGGCCGAGAAAAACCCGCTGCTGGGCTGGCGGGCGATACGGTTTTGCTTTGCCCTGCCCGATCTTTTCAAGACCCAGCTGAGGGCTATACTCCGCGCGAGCGCCGTCGGGAAAGTACGGATCATGTTTCCCATGGTTTCGGGCGTGGAGGAACTGGAACAGGCGCGGGGGCTTCTTGACGAGGCAAAGGCGGAATGCCGGAAACGCGGGGTTCCCTTTGACGAGGATATCGAGGCCGGGACTATGATCGAAATTCCTTCCGCCGCCATGACTGCGGACATTCTGGCAAAGCGGTCCGACTTTTTTTCTATCGGGACCAACGATCTGATCCAGTACACGATGGCTGCGGACCGGGGGAACGAGCGGGTAGGCTACCTGGCCCACCCCGCCCATCCGGCGGTGCTGCGCTTTATCAAGATGATCGTCGACGCGGCCCGCGAGCGGAAGATCGGCGCGGCAATATGCGGGGAGCTTGCCGGGGACGAAAACGCGACGGCGCTGCTGCTGGGGCTGGGCCTTGACGAATTCAGCATGACGGCCGCCAGCATCCCCCGGATAAAGCGGATTATCCGGGGGGCGGAAATTTCTTCCTGCAAAGAGCTGGCGAAAAAAGCCCTGGCCTGCGAAACCAGGCAGGAGATTGTCGAGCTGATGGAATCCGGGGCCGCTCGTCCGCGAATGTAAGCGCGTAAGTATGTGCAAATAAGGTTAAAAGTATGGCAACTACACAGGAAAAATACCACGGCCTGCCTTTGGTGGCGCTGGTGGGCCGCCCCAATGTGGGGAAGTCGACTCTCTTTAACCGGCTTCTGAGGCAGCGCCGCGCGATCACCGATCCTACGCCGGGCGTAACGCGCGATCCGGTAAGCGCCCGCGCCTTTATCGCCGGGAAACCGGTGCGGCTGGTGGATACCGGCGGCTTTAAGCTGGACCGCAAGAAGGACGGCGGCGCGGGGATCGTTGACGACGAGCTGGACGATCTGGTGCTGGAGCGTACCAGGGAAACGGTGAAGCGGGCCGATTTGGTCGTGCTTGTCCTTGAGGCCGGCGAGCTTACCCCGGAAGACGAGGAATTTATCGCCTTCCTGCGCCCGTACCGGGACCGGCTTCTGGCCGCGGTAAACAAAACCGAGGGCGGCCGCCGGGAGAACGAGGCGTGGAATCTGCTCTCGCTGGGTTTTGACAAGGTCTACATGATCTCTGCGGAACACGGCGACAATATAGCGGATCTCGAGGCGGCCATTGCGGGGCGGCTCGATTTTTCCCTGGCGGAAACCGGCGCGGACGGCGGTGCTGACGGCGGCGAGGCGGACCGGATCATCCGCGTGGCGATTCTGGGGAAGCCGAACACCGGGAAATCCACCTTGTCGAACCGGCTTACGGGCACCGCGGATTCAATCGTGAGCGCCAAGCCCGGCACTACCCGCGACGTGGTGGAGGGATCGTTCGATTACCGGGGGAAGAAGTTCCGCCTTCTCGACACTGCGGGGATACGGCGCAAGACAAAGGTAAGCGATAATGTGGAATACTACTCGGTAAACCGGGCGATAAAGTCCATGGAAGACGCGGACCTGGTATTCCTGCTGATAGACGCCGAAGAGGGGCTTTCGGACCAGGACAAGAAGATAGCGGCGCTGGCCTGCGACAGGGGGCGGGGGGTCGTCCTTGTTCTGAACAAGTGGGATCTTATGCCCCAGATAAAAAACACCTTTGGCGCGGCGCGGGACAGGATACGTTTTTTCTTCGGCCAGATGGAATTCGCCCCTATTGTCGCCCTGAGCGCCGAAACCGGCTTTGGGGTAGAGGAGCTGCTCAACACGGCGATACGGATGCACGCCCAGCTCCATACCCGCGTGGAAACCGCCCGCCTGAACCAGGCCCTGGAAAAATGGCTTGAGGAATCCCCGCCCCCCTCCGGCCCGAGGACCCGCTTTAAGGTACGGTACGCCGTCCAGGTTTCGGACAACCCGGTAAAATTTGTTTTCTTTGTATCCCGTTCCCGGGCGGTGGCCCCGCCGTACCTTGCCTTTCTCCGCAACCGTATCCGCAAGGATCTGGGATTCTCCCTGATCCCGGTGGAAATAGAGATACGCTCCTCCCGGAAAGACGATGCCCCGAAAAAACACCGGTAGTACTACGGCGCGTCACGCCGGGGCGCGGCCTTCCGGCGGGGCTTTCCCGGAGGAGCGCGGCGGGGCCGCGGCGGCTCCGCAGGGCCTGCTCTTCCCGCCGCCCGGCGCGGAGGCCCTGCGCCTTATGGAAAAACTTTTCGCGCTGACCGACGCGGTGTTCCCCGTACCCGCCCGGTTCCGCAGCCGCCTGGGCCGGGACGTTGCGGAACTTTCCCGGCTGCTCACCTCGGCCCGGGGCGAGCGCGGCGCTTCCTACCTGGGCAGGAGCGCCATGCTGTCCGCGTACCTCCGCTGCTTTCTTCCCTGGAACGTGTACCGGCTGGTGCGGCTGCTCCCTTCCCTGCCCCTCGCCCTCTCGGACGGCGACCTTGTCACCGATCTTGGCTCCGGCCCCCTTACCCTGCCCATCGCGCTCTGGATCGCCCGGCCGGAACTGCGGCCCCTCAGGCTGGTTTTCCGCTGCGTGGACCGTACCGCTGCGGCAATGGAGGCCGGGAAGAAACTCTTTGCCGCGCTGGCCTCGCCGGGCAGGGAGGGCAAAACGCCGGGGAGCGGCGCTGCCGGCGGCAGCGCCGGCGCGGAAAGCGGCCTGCCTGAAACGGCCTGGACGGTAAAAACGATTAAGGGCGACATCCTGCGCCGGGGACGGCGCGGCGAAGGCTTTCCGCCGGATGCCGGTTCCGCCCTGGTATGCGCGGTAAATGTGTACAACGAATCCTTTGGGGACATACCCCACTCGGACAGCCGCGCCCTGGCCCGCTTTGCCGGGCAGGAAGCCCGCCGCCTTTCGGACATGGCGGCGGACGGCGCTTCCATCCTGGTGGCGGAACCCGGCGTGCCCCGTTCCGGCGAATTTATCGCCTTTCTGCGCGACGCCCTTGCGGCCCTTGGGCGGCCCGCCGTCTCGCCTTGCACGCACGGCGGCCCCTGCCCCTTTCCCGGGGGCAGGGAAGGCCGGGCCGGGGAAAACCGGCCCGGCCAGCGGAAGTGGTGCCACTTCGCCTTTGACACGGACAGCTCGCCGAAAAAACTGCGGGACCTTTCCGCCGACGCGGGTATTCCCAAGGAAAGGGCCGTCCTGAGTTTCCTGCTTGCCGGGGGCCCCGCCCGAAGCATGGCGGCGGACAAACGCGGAACGGCTGCGGGCGCGGGCAAAAATAATGCGCCAACGAGCGCAGATAAAAATAATGCGCCCGAAGATCCCCGGATAGCCGTGCGGGTGCTGTCCGATAAATTCCCCCTGGCGGAAAAAAGCGCCCCGCGCCAGGCCGCCGCGCTCTCCGGGCGCTACGGCTGCTCCCCGCTGGGCGCGGTCCTGCTTGCCGGAACCGGGGCCGCGATGGACGCCGCCCCCGCCGGTGCCCTTGTCCGCTGCGACCCGCCCGCCCGCGAAAGGCGCGACAGTAAAAGCGGCGCGCTTATACTGGACTGGCCGCCTGCGGCCCGGTGAAATCCTGCCGCAGCCCGCTACCCGCGCCAGAAGCCCGGCGCGAACAGCAGCTAGGGCTTTCCGCTCGGCAAGTCCGGCAGCCTGTTGCAAATGAATATTTTTAAGGGTGTCTGTCCATAATGTGTCTACATTATGGACAGACTCTATTTATACTATTCCGTGCGCGAAGCGCAGCAAACCTCCAGCGCTTTTTTTTGTTTTTCAACATAAACCGACTGCGCCGTCGCCACATTGGAAAGGCGCTGTTTCAACAAATTTTTTTCCGTAAAATTGATACCGGGAGTATGCAAAATACCGTCAAGCCGTTTGATATGTCCGGCGCAAGCGTAATGAAAAGCGTCTTTTGGCATGCCGGCAGAACGGCAGTTTTTGCGATGCGAGTATGTCTGCTCGGCGCTACAGTACGGCAAACCGGACTCGGCTACTTTCAAAGCCAGCAAACCCTCGTCAAAAGCGTCAAGGGCGTTTTTCAAACTGTTTGCGGCTTTCCGGTCTGTCTGAACGCAATACGCAAGTTCCTGGGCAAGATATGTCTGTTCAACAAGTATGAGCGCCGCCAAATCCTCTGCGGCGCATTTTTCTGCTTCCTGAAAAGCCGCAAACGCAAGGGATAGTCCCCTGTGATAAATTTCTCTTCCAATGCCTTCTCGTCCTGCGGTATCAAGCCATTCGCGGCCTTGATAAATATCCGTTACCCCGGTGTAAATGTTAAGGAGCAAGCCAGCCTGGTCCAAATACCGCCTCCGCTTCCGCCATGTTCCATCCGCTCTCGATTAGAAAATCAAGATGCCCGTGTTCTTTGGCGAATTTCGCCAGGAAAGGCGGCATCGGGACAGTTCTGTTCAGGGCTGACGCCTCTTCTTCTTTTCCTGCTTTGGAAAGCGCGATAACCCGCATCATAACGGCCATTTTTTCGTCTTCCGACATCAGTTTGTGGGTCACGTTTCAGCCTCCATAGTCCGATTGTAGCGCACAGGGGCGGCTTCGGCAATCGTGGCCTCGGAGACTGGCCGCCTGCGGCCCGGTGAAGCCCTGCCGCAGCCCGCTACCCGCGCCAGAAGCCCGGCGCGAACAGTATCAGTACCGTGAAAAGCTCAAGGCGGCCGGCGATCATCAAAAACGAGAAACCCCATTTAACATAATCCGGGGCCTGCTGAAACAAACCGCCCGGCAGCCGGTCGCCCAGGCCATGCCCGATATTTCCCAGGGCGATTGCCGAGGCGTTTACCGAATCGAAAAGGCCGGCCCCGGCGGAAACGCCCATCAGCAGGGTCCCCAGGCAGAGCAGCAAAAAATAGAGGAAGAGGAAGGCCGCCACGTTGTATACGACGTGCTTTTCGCAGGGTTTTTTATCAAGCTGGAGCGAGAACACCCCGGACGGATACAGGAGCCGCATGGTTTCGTTCTTCGCCTGTTTGAACAGGACGACATGCCGTATCACCTTTATCCCCCCGGCGGCGGAACCCGAACAGCCGCCGGTAAACATAAGCATAAAAACAACCATCTGCGCCAGGGGCGGCCACAGGCCAGGATCTTCCGCCCTAAGGCCGGTCGTGGTCATGACCGACACGACGCCGAAAAAAGCCCGGCGCAGCGCCTTTTCCACCGACCCGGCTTCGGGCAGTATCGAAACGCCTACGACAAGGGCCGAAACCAGGATGATTGCAAAATACGCCTTCGCCTCGTCATTGTCCGCAATATCGCGGAACTTCCCCCGCGCAAGGCGGCATATCAGCGTAAAGTTAAAACCCGCGATCAGCATGAACACCGCGCAGACCCATTCAAGGTACGGCGAATTAAAGGCGGCAATACCGTTGTTCCGCGTGCTGAACCCCCCGGTGGACACGGCGGAGAGCGCGTGGAAAAGCGCGTCGAACCAGCCCATGCCCCCGGCGAAAAACAGCAGGAACAGAACCGCAGTCAGGGCGCAGTAAACAAGGCACAGTATTTTCGCCGCGCCGCCTGGCCCGGGGGCGAATCTTTCTTCCGTCCGTCCGGCCGTTTCCTGTAGAGGCCGGACCCCCCCCGCCCCGAGCCGGGAGGCCAGCCCCGCGGCAAAGACAACTGTCCCCATGCCCCCCAGCCAGAGGGTCATGGCCCGCCAGAAATGCAGCGAATAGGGAAGCGCTTCCAGGTCCGGGAGCACCGTGATGCCGGTCGTGGTAAGGCCGGAAACGCACTCGAACAGGGCGTCGGAAAAACCGGGAAAATAACCGGACAGGTAATAGGGGACCGCGCCGAGAAGGCAGGCCGAGAACCAGGCAAAGCAGACAAACAGGATTCCTTCCCGCGTGTTAAAGCCCGGGGCCGGCCTGCCGCCCAGCGCAAAGGCCGGCACGGCGACGGCAGCGCTTGCGCCGATAGTCACGCCGAACGCGAAAGCCATCCGGTACTCGCCGAACGCGAGGGCTATTACGAGCGGGAAGATCATGGCAAGGGAAAAGAAGCCCGGGAATACGATGCATAGCCTGAAAATCGCCAATTTGCGCATTATATCCAAACGCCGGCAGTAATCGCGTTAGTCCGCCTCGGGGTACATATTCTGTATCATTTTAATATTCGGCAGCGTCTCGAAAAACACATCGGTCAGTTCGGGATCGAACTTGGTGCCCCTCAGCCTCTGTATTTCCTCAAGCACGTCTTCCTCTTTCCACTCGTCCTTGTAAACCCGGCGGGAACAGAGCGCGTCGTACACATCGGCCAGGGCGACAATGCGCCCGGTAAGGGGGATCTCCTCGCCTTTTTTGCCCAGCGGCCTGCCCTCGGCATCGGCCTTGATAGGCTTCATGGTATTGGGATCAATCCAGCCGGGGTAGCCCGTGCCGTCCCAGTTCTCGTGATGGGTAAGGGCAATGTCCCGGGCGATAATATCCAGGGAGGACAGGGGGTCGTTGAAAAGCTGCGAGCCGTATATCGTGTGGTACTGCATGATAAAGTACTCTTCCGGGGTAAAGCGGCCGGGTTTCTTGAGGATCAGGTCCGAGATGGCAACCTTTCCCACATCGTGAAGCATGGCGCCGATCTTAAGCGAGTCCCGGAACTTGTTCTGCTCTTTTTCGCTGACGCCCCTGCGCCGCGCCCAGCCGTTGTAGATCTCCAGCGCGTAGCCGGCCACCCGGTTGACATGGGTGCCGGTCTCCTTCGGGTCCCGGAGTTCGGCCATTTTGATCGTCCGCAGGAAAGTCGCGTTCATGTAATAGGTTTGCTGCAGCACGAAGATCGCGTTTGCCGCGAAGTGGGAAATCAGCAATTC
>JAIRRR010000281.1 GCA_031255875.1 Treponema sp. | reverse complement strand
TCGCCGTTTATGCGGTATGTCTGCGTCGGCCCGGCCAGCGCGTAAATCTGCTCGTACATGGGGACGGCATCGTAGTCGTCGCCGAACTCGGAAGCGAACACCTTTGTTTCCCTGCCGTTTTTGATGTCAATGCCATGATACCAGTAAGCCACGTTCTCATCCGTGTCGTAGAAGCGCATATGGTCGTGCAGATACTTCGTGCCGGCTTCGGACGCTTCAAGGAAAATATCCTCACCGGTCAGCATATAAGTACTGGCAAGCCCGTAAATCATGCGGGATATAGTATCTGTTTCCTGGCGGAACGTGCCGCGGTGAAACCCGGTCATGCCGATTTCGGTACGGTATGTATCATAATTTATGATAAATTCGCCGTCCTTTTTATCGAATTGGGCTTTGATGAAAAACCCGGCGATGCTTTTTGCCTGTTTTATCCACCAGTCAGGCTCTTCAAAACGATACTTGTCAACGGTCTTTCCCTGAAAGTCAATATACTGCGCCTCCAAAATCCCCGGCGCGTCGGGGTAATAGGTGCCGTAGACAAACAGGAAACGTCCGGGACTAAGCATGTCCAACATAGCGCCGCCGGCATCCTGCCAGGGTTCGCCCAAATTCCGCGCCATTTTCGCGTATACGTTGGGAGTAAGTTTGATCGCGAAGTCGCGGCCGTCGCTCGTTACAAGCACGAATGACCGGTTCTCTTTGTCAAAGGATTTTACATATCCGCCGATCGAATCTGAAAATTCAAATTGCATAGAATAATTACCCCTTTCATCCTCATAATTCCGGTTTGAACAAATGGGTCCGTAACGCCGGAGAGCTACGGCATTGTGGGTGAAACAAGCCCATGTCCCAGGCTGTCTTATGAAAGCGGAACAGTCACAATATGGGTATTTTAATCAAACCTATTATTCTTGTCAAGCGAGTGCGTTCCAAAATGCCGGAGGACCTTCGGTCTACAGGCTAAAGGCCCGGGAAACTGCCAAAGCCCAAGCCTGGTCCAAAACCGTGCCCCCGGTTATACCGGGAACGTCAACGCACAGTCAATTAGTTTTGGAACAGGCTTACATTATTATGAAAACAAAATACTATACGAGACTGCTAATACAGCCGGGGAGGTTCCGGCAATCAGGCTGCCGGGCTTCGGCTCCGTTCTTGACGACAAGGCTCGTATTGTCATTCCCGCCCTTGCCCGCCCGGCCAAATGGTTACCGGATTTTTTTGCCGAGAGCGGGACTCGAACCCGCACCCCCTTGCGGGGAGGGGATTTTAAGTCCCCGTTGTCTACCATTCCAACATCTCGGCGGCCGTTTAATACTACCGGATACCGCGCCGGGCGTCAACGTTACGGCGCGGCGCCGGATGCCGCCTGCAGCCTACAGCTTGAAGAGCAGTTCCTCGTAGCCGGGGAAGGGCCAGGCTTTCTTGGCGACCAGCTTTTCCAGGGCGTCCGCCTTTGCGCGGACCGAGTCCATGCCCGGCTTTACCTTCTCGCTATAAGCCCTGGCCTGGGCGAAGCTGTCTTCCATGCCCTGGGCCTCGGCAAGCGCTGTTTCCAGTTTCGCGGTCTCGTCGTAAAGTTCCGAGGAAAGGTCCGCGATACGTTTGGCGCGCTTGGCCTGGGCGGCGTTGTTTGCGCCTATCGAGGCCAGGGCGGAGGCATCGCTTGCCAGGGAGCCGGCGTAGGAAGTCGCCGCCGGGAAGATATAGCGGCGGGCCAGGTCTATGGTAACCCCTGCCTCGATGTTTATCTGCTTGGAATACTTTTCCAGGTAGATGTGGTAGCGGCTCTCCAGCTCCTCTTTCGTCAGGACTTTGTGGGCCTCGAAAAGGGAGACGGTTTCGCTGCGGATCAGCACCGCCAGGGCGTCGGGGGCGCTTCGTACATTGGGGAGGCCCCGGCGCTCGGCTTCCCTGACCCATTCAGCGGCGTAGTTATTCCCGTTAAACACCACTCTCCGGTGCTTGGAATAGGACTCCTTGATAATGCTCCCAATGGCCTCCTGTTTGCCGGGGGCGTTTTCAAGCCTGTCCGCGTATTCCGAAAGCACCTGGGCCACCGCTATGTTGAGGAAGGTATTCGGCGTGGCGATGGACTGGGACGAGCCGACCATGCGGAACTCGAACTTGTTCCCGGTAAAGGCGAAGGGGCTGGTGCGGTTCCGGTCGGACACGTCCTTGGGAAGGGCCGGGAGGCTGGTTACGCCGATCTTGATCCGGGCGTCGGACTCGGTCTTGCCGCTCGCCTTGCCCTCGGCGATATTGTCGAAAATTTCGGTGAGCGGGCCGCCGAAAAACACGGAAATAATTGCCGGGGGGGCCTCGTTCGCGCCCAGGCGGAATTCGTTGGCGCTTGTGGCGGTCGAGGCCCGGAGCAGCAGGGCGTAACGGTCAACCGCCTCGACGACCGCGGTGGCGAAAAGCAGGAAACGCGCGTTTGATTCCGGGTTTTCGCCGGGTTCAAAAAGGTTGATCCCGTCGTCGGTGGCCAGGGACCAGTTGTTGTGCTTGCCGCTGCCGTTGACCCCGGCAAAGGGCTTTTCGTGCAGCAGGGCTTCCATGCCGTGGCGGCGGGCCACCGTGCGCAGGGTTTCCATGACAAGCTGGTTGGCGTCCACCGCGGCGGAACTGTCGGCGAAAATCGGCGCGATCTCAAACTGGTTGGGCGCTACCTCGTTGTGCTGGGTCTTGGCCGGGATGCCCACCTTCCACAGCTCGTAGTTGAGCTCCCGCATAAAATCGGCGACCTTTTCCTTGATGGCGCCGAAGTAGTGGTCCTCCATCTCCTGGCCCTTGGCCGGGAGCACGCCGAACACGGTACGGCCGGTGAGGATAAGGTCCTGGCGCTGCTCGTAGAAATCCTTGTTCACCAGGAAGTACTCCTGCTCCGGGCCGACGGTGGTGAACACCCGCCTGCTGGTCTCGTTCCCCAGGGCCCTGAGTATGCGGACGGCCTGTTTGGAGAGGGCGTCGATGGATTTGAGGAGCGGCACTTTTTTGTCCAGCGCGTGGCCGTAGTAGCTGATAAAGGCCGTGGGGATGCAGAGGGTCGTGCCGGTCTTGTCCTGTTTGAGGAAGGCGGGGCTTGTTACGTCCCAGGCGGTGTAGCCCCGGGCCTCGAAAGTGGCCCGCAGGCCGCCCGACGGGAAGGATGAGGCGTCCGGCTCGCCCTTGATAAGTTCCTTGCCCGAAAATTCCATCAGCACCTTGCCGTCCCCGGCCGGGGAGATAAAGGCGTCGTGCTTTTCCGCAGTAAGCCCGGT
>JAIRRR010000133.1 GCA_031255875.1 Treponema sp. | reverse complement strand
GGAAATCGACCGGATCAAGACCGAGCGCATTGACGAGGGGGAGGAGGAGCTGTCGGACAGCGAGATCATCTTCAGCAAGATGGGGAGGGTCGAGGCCTATACCGACGACAACGGCGAGGAGCCGAAATCCAGGCGCTATACCCTGGTCGCCAAACAGCTTATGGACAGGCTGAAGGACCTTCGGGCGGAAATCGATCCGTCCGAATACGACCAGCAGAATGTGCGGGAAAACCTGAAAAAGATCGTGGATATCGACAATATCCGCAGCCGGGGCTTTAATACCGCCATCAACTCCATCACCTCGATCCTGGACACCTCCCGCATGGGCTACCAGTACATCGAAAACTTCAAAAACGCCCGGGAGCTTATCATCCGCGAGTACGAGGAAACCGACATAAACCATCTGCCCGACGAGCGCTACCAGGTGCGCATGCGCTACTACGACAACGCCCAGCTTATCGAGGAGCGCAAATCCTACGACGTGCAGATAAAGAGTTTCGAGAACGAGGTCCAGCACCTTTGGGACGTGATCACCGCCATTTACGAGCACGGCAAACCCGTCTTCCGGATTAAGGACTTCAACGATCTTGCCGCGAAGAACAAAAACCGCATCCGCAAGATCATCAAGGAAAAATCCGGCGAGCCGCTCTACGAGGACATTGACAAGGCCTGGGACGAAATTTCCTTTGTAAGCGCGGCCGAAACCGACGTGGAAAAGATGAACCGCACCTATATCTTCGACAAGGACAAGCTGCACAAAAAGCTCATCCTGATGCGGGAAAAACTCAAGGAAATGTACGACTACCAGTACCCGGTCGAAAGGCGGGTGCTGGAAGACAGGCTGGTGTTCCTGGAAAGGGAGTACAACCGCTTCGACTACATGATCAACCCCTACCACATCGAGCCCGGGCTGCTCCTGGACATCGACATCACCTCGATTAAGCGCAAGAAGGCGACCCTGGATTCCATGGCGAACGTGCTCAACGAATTCCTCCACGGCGTAAGCAAGGGCTTCCAGGACGCCGCCTTCGCGTCTTTCAGCCGCCGGCGCTCCACGGTAAGGTCCGACATTGACCAGAGTTTTGAGAGCGGCAGCAGCCCCGCGACAGCGGCGGCGGATCTGGCGGCGCCTTCCCAGGCCTACATCGATCTCCTGAACAGCGACGACGGCATGGGCGCTGCGGCCGAGCCAAGCGCCCCGGCAGAGGACAAGCCGGCGCCCGCCGCCAGGACCACGGCAAAGCCCAAGGCGGGCCTTGTTGACGCCAAACCCTCCAAGAAACCGGCGGCGACAAAACCCGGCAGAAGGGGCGGCCGGCCGGGCGGCAACGGGCTGAGGGAAGTATAAGTATAGAAAACGCGCCGGCGCGGTTAAGTGAAATCCGCGCCGGCCCGCCCTTGGCATTCCGGCGTTTCCGGCCTAAGATTAGGGCATGGGAAAGACGGAACGCCTCCGCGAAGCCATCACCATAAGGACAGACTGGCCCGCAGGCGCCCTGGCCGGGAATAAAGAGGCCGAGGCGCCTTTGTTTTGTTTCCAGGAATTCCTCGTCCGGGAGTACCCGCTTTTCCACAAAAATACCGAACGGCACGCGCCGGGCCCCTACGCCGTTATCTACCGCTGGCCCGGTGAGCGGCCGCAGGGGAAACCGCCGCTCTTCCTTGCCCATTACGACGTAGTCCCGGCCGAGGCCGGGCTATGGGAAACCGGGCCTTTTGAGGGCGAGCTGCGGGACGGCTATGTCTACGGCCGGGGAACCCTGGACATGAAGGGCAGCCTCATCGCCCTTATGGAAGCGGCGGAGGATCTTTGCGCACTGGGGTTCAGGCCGCAGGAAGACATCTGGTTCGCCTTCGGGGGCGACGAGGAACGTTCCGGCGTCCTGGGCGCGAAATGTTCGGCGGCCTGGTTCGAGGAACAGGGCCTGCGCTTCGGCTGGATCCTGGACGAGGGGACGGTTATCTGCGAGGAACAGATTGAAGGCGTGAAAGGCCCGCTGGCCCTCTTCGGTGTCGAGGAAAAGGGCTTCCTGAGCCTTGAGCTTACGGTAAGGCAGCAGCCGGGCCACGCCTCAAGGCCGCCCGTTGTCCAGGCCGCCGTCGTGCTGGCAAAGGCCCTGATCCGGCTTTCCAAAAGGCCCTTCCCCCCGCGCCTTACCCCCACAGTGGAAAACTTCCTCGCCCGGGTTTCCCCCCTTGTGCCGGGCTTCAGGGGCTGGGCGTTCAGGCACAGCCGCCTCCTGGGGCCGCTGCTCTTCGCCGCCTGTAAAAAAGACCCGGCGTTCGCGTCCCTTGTCAGAACAACCCTGGCGATAACCCAGCTTGAGGGAAGCGCCGCGGACAACGTGCTCCCCTCGGCGGTAAGGGCTGTGGCGAATCTCAGGCTGCTCCCCCCCTGGACCGTGGAAACCGCCGCAGCCTTTGTCCGGGACAGCGTCGGCGACAAGCGGGTAAACGTTGCGGTTTACGGCCTGGGCACGGACGCGGTGGCCGCGGAGGAAGAACAGGTGCGGCAGGAAGGCCCGGGCTGGGCGGATCTGGCGGCGGCCCTGGAATCGGCGGAAGGCGGCTGCCCCGCCCTGCCCTTCCTGATGGGCGCCACGACCGATTCCCGGCATTACCGGAAACTCGGCGGTCCTATATTCCGTTTCTCCCCGTTCCGCCTGAATCCCCGGGAACTCGCGGCCATCCACGGCCATAACGAGCGGCTTTCGCTTGGGAATTTCGACCGGGCCGCGCGGTTCTACCGCGCGCTGCTCTCGCGCCTGTA
>JAIRRR010000117.1 GCA_031255875.1 Treponema sp. | reverse complement strand
TTGGGGATATTCTGTTCCCCCTGGCCTTTTTCTACCTCGGCGGCAGCAGGGGGGGCATGGCCGCCTATTTCGTTCTGAGCATCGTCATCATCTTTTTGCTGACCCGCAGGCGGAACTTTGCCCTGCTCCTCATTACCCACGTCATCCTGGTCGTCGCATGCTATTGGATCGGCTATTTGGTCCCCTCCCTGGTTCGCCCGTTCAACGAATTCCAGGTGCTGCTCGACAACGTGCAGTCCCTCCTCGTGGCCGGTTTCTTCATCGGCACGGTAGTCAAATTCCAGGACCGGATTTACCAGACGGAAAAGAAAAAGGTAGAGGATTCGGGGAAGCGGCTGGTCAGGCAGGACAAACTGCTGCACATAATAAACAACGCGGCGGTCTCCCTCCTGGCGTCGGACCCGGACCAGTTTGAGGATGTCCTGCGGCAAATCCTGGAAACAATGGCCCGCTGCGTCAATGTCAACCGCGTAATTGTCTGGAAGAACCACAGGCGGGACGGCTCTCTGCACTATACCCGGGTGTACGCATGGGAGGAAAACACCGGCCTCATTCACAATACCGCGCAGTATAAGCTGGAATTCCCTTACGGAGGGACCATCCCCGAATGGGAAGACGACCTTGCCAAGGGCCACTGCGTAAACGGCCCCATACGCTCCCTCTCCGGAACCGTGCAGGAGAGCCTGCGCCCCTACGGCATCCTGTCCATCCTGGTCCTCCCGGTTTTTCTGCAAGACCATTTCTGGGGTTTTGTCAGTTTTGACGACTGCCGGAGGGAGCGGAAATTCCCGGAAACCGAGGAAGCCATCCTCCTCTCCGGGAGCCTCCTCATAGCCAACGCCATGGAGCGCAACGAGATGACCCAAAACCTGGTCTCCGCCCGGGAGAGCGCCCTTGCCGGCGCCAGGGCCAAGTCGGAATTCCTCTCCAACATGAGCCACGAGATACGGACCCCGCTTAACGCCATTATCGGCATGACGTCCATAGCGAAAAATTCCGCCGAGGCAGGGAGGAAGGACTACTGCCTGGACAAGATAAACGACGCCTCCACCCACCTTTTGGGGGTTATCAACGACATACTGGACATGTCAAAAATCGAGGCGAACAAATTCGAGCTGTCGCCTGCCGAATTCAACTTTGAAAGCATACTCCAGCGGGCGGTCAATGTGATCAATTTCCGCGTGGACGAAAAAAAACAGCGCTTTACCGTGTATACGGACCGGCACATACCCCGCACCCTGTTCGGCGACGACCAGCGGCTCGCCCAGGTGATCGCCAACCTCCTGAGCAACGCCGTCAAATTCACCCAGGAAGGCGGCCTCATCCGCATGGACGCGGCCCTGGTAAAAGAAGAGGGGAAAACATGCACGCTGGAAATAAAAGTAACCGATACCGGCATAGGGATCAGCAGGGAAAGGCAGTCCCGGCTCTTCGCTTCTTTTGAGCAGGCGGATTCAGGCATATCCCGCAAATTCGGCGGGACCGGGCTCGGGCTGGCCATATCCAAGCGCATCGTCGAAATGATGGGCGGGGAAATATGGGTAAAATCCGAGCCGGGCAAGGGCTCGACCTTCGGATTCACCGTTCAGGCGGAACGGGGGGCCGAGGAGGCCTCGGGCATGTCCGGGGGTATTCCCGTCCCCAAGCTGAAGTTTCTGCGGGTGCTGGCGGTAGACGACGAGCAGGAGGTCCGGGAGTATTTCGAGGACATCGCGTCGCGCTTCGGTTTTTCCTGCGATACCGCCGCCAGCGGCGAGGAAGCCCTGGAAATGATCGAGTGGAACGGGCCCTATAACATCTGCTTTTTGGACTGGAAACTCCCCGGCATCAACGGCATAGAACTTGCCCGGAAGATCAGGGACCCGGCGCGTTCCGCCCGGGCAAAACAGGGCGAGGCCGGAGGCCTCCCCCCGGAGAGGCTGTTCCCCGTCGTCATCCTCATATCCGCTACGGACTGGAATGTCATAGAAGCCGACGCCCGGAGCGCCGGGATAAACAAATTCCTGCCCAAGCCCCTCTTCCCCTCTTCAATTATGGATTGCATCAACGAATGCGTGGGGATAGACAAGCTGCAAGCGGCGGAAAAGGCGCGGCCGGATGAAAGCGACAGTTTTGAAGACTACCGCGTCCTGCTGGCCGAAGACGTGGAGATCAACCAGGAAATTGTGCTTTCGCTTCTGGAACCGACGGGGCTTGCCATCGACTGCGTGAAAAACGGCATCGAAGCGGTACAGCGCTACAGCGAAAACCCCGGCGCCTACCAGATGATCTTCATGGATGTCCAGATGCCCGAGATGGACGGTTACGAGGCCACCCGGCGCATCCGCGCGCTTGAGGAAGAGCGGAGGAAAAAAGCGCCGTTTTCCCCCGGGGAACCCCCGGCATTCCTGAAAGGGATACCCATAATCGCCATGACCGCCAATGTATTCCGCGAGGATGTTGAAAAATGCCTGGAATCGGGCATGAACGACCATGTAGGCAAGCCCCTCGATTTTTCCGAGGTGCTGGAAAAACTGCGCCGCTTCCTGCCCGGAAGCCGCCCGGCCGGGGAATTGGAAGGCGCGGCCCCTGCCCCCGGAACCGGCCCCGTTCGCTAGTGCATCACTGCGGAAGGGTTGATGGTAACGCCGTTTTTATAAACCGTAAAGTGGAGATGCGGCCCCGTGCTCAGGCCGGTACTCCCCACGTCGCCGATTAGGTCCCCGGTACGGACATAAGCCCCGGCCTTGGTCCGCACGACGCTCAGGTGCGCGTACAGGCTCCGGTAGCCCGAATGGTGGGTAATCACCACATAGTTGCCCGAGGTGTCGTTGTAGCCCACGCCGCTTACCCGGCCCGCCATAGCGGCCCTGATCGGGGTTCCCATAGCCGCGCCGATGTCAATGCCCGTGTGGAACTGCCGCGCCCCGCCGAAAGGGCTTGCGCGGTAGCCGTAACGGCTCGTAATATAGCCCCGTACCGGCCAGTTGAAAAGATCGCCGTTGATCTCCTGGAGATCCATCAGGTTCAGTTTCGCGCCCGGAACAAACACCGAGGACCCTTCGTTGACCCTTTCGGAAAAAAGCTCGTTCACCGTCCGGAGCGCCGAAACCTCCACCTGGTAGTTTTCCGCTATCTTGCCCAGGGAATCGCCCTTCTTCACCTTGTATAAAATACCGTCCTGGTTGGGGATCTTAAGCTGCTGCCCGATTTGGAGGAGCCTGGCGTTTTTGACGCCGTTGACCGAAAGTATAGTATCCTGGTTAAGGCCGAAGCTCATGGCGATTTGGCCTATAGTATCGCCCTGCCTGACGGTGTAGGAAGTATTGAAGAGCATCTGGGGCCGGGAATACTCGCTGGGCTCCGGCACGCCGGTTACCATGTCCGCCGGGGCCATGCCGCCCTCGTCCGGGGACGCGCTGACGCTGACAAAGGAAGAATCGTCCTGGAACGAGATACCCCCCATGCCGTTGGGGACCGCCGCTTCCGGCCCGCCGGAAAAAACCCCGGCGCGGCGCTCAACCGCGCAGGAAAACACAAAGGACGCCGCCGTATAAAGCAGCGAATAAGAAAAAACTATCCATAAAGCATGATACAGCCGGTTTTTGTCCATACACCCCGCTTGTCAGTTCATCATCTTTCCTGGCCTAATCCCTTAGGGCCCGCCGGGCCTTTTACAGGCTTTCATATTGTATATCGGCTTTTTTTGGCTGGCAACAAAATTTTCCTGCAACGAATCTTACCCGGTGAAACTACCC
>JAIRRR010000113.1 GCA_031255875.1 Treponema sp. | reverse complement strand
TCAAACACCCGGCCCACAAGCCCCTCCCCGAGCCGGTAAACGCCCCGGGACTTTTCCTCCGGGGTAAGGCCGTAGGCCTCCTCTATTTTAAGGAGCCCCGTGGCCCGGTCCAGCAAAGTTACCATGCCCCAGGTAAGCCCGGCCCGGCTTTCCAGCAGGGTCAGGAGCGGGCCCAGGGCGGTCTTCAGTTCCACGTGCCGGTCAAAGGTCCGGGCTATGTCAAAGAGAAGCTCAAGCTCCGCCCTTTCCCATTCGGCGTCGGAAAGTTCCCAGGAACCGATCTTCTGCACGATGCTGGTATGTTCCATGGGGGGATAATACTACGCGAATGTAGGATTTACAAGCGACACCGGGGCAGAAGGCGAATTCTACTGGCGCACCGGGGCGGTACGGTTGTACATTGCCAGGATGAAAATCAGAACTATGCCCATGATCATATCGGTGGTGGCCTGGGACATATTCAGCACCGAAAGGCAGTTGGTAAGCACGGTGATAAGCAAGGTCCCGGCGAGAGTCCCCAGGTAGGAGCCTTTGCCGCCCGTGAGCATGGTCCCGCCGATAACCACCGCGATTATCGACTTCATGGTATAGGCGTCGAAGGTGCCGCACTTTACAAAGTTCATGTAGCCGCCCCCCAGAAAGCCCGCGATACCGGCAAAGACGCCCGCCAGCACATAGGCAAGGGTCTTTACCTGTACGGTGCGTACCCCGTTCAAATGGGCGGCCCGCTCGTTGTTGCCGGTCAAAAACAGGCGCATGCCGTAACGGCTCCGGTTCAGCACAAACAGCACCACCAGGAAGATAAAGGCCCCGTAGAGTATGCTTGTCGGGAAAACCCCGAATATCCGGCGGGTCATGCTCCGGGCAAACCAGGGGCTCGCCAGGCCGCTGGGCTTGCCCTCGGTAACCACGTACTGCAGGCGGGTCACGACATTGGCGACGCACATGGTCACGATCATCGGGGGCAGGCCGATCTTGGCCACCCCGACCCCGTTTACCAGGCCCACCGCCGCGCCGATTGCGACGGACAGAAGCAGGGTGATCAAAAAGTAGCCCTCCCGCCCGTTCATGATCCCCACGGTAACCAGGCCGGTCAGGGACATGAGCGCGCCCACGGACAGGTCGATGCCGCCGCCGCCGGAAATTATGACGATGGTCTGGCCGGCCGACGCCAGGGTAAGCATGGTAGTGAGAGCGAAGATCGCGCCGAAGGCGTTTATATTGAGGGAACGCGGGCTGAGGATCACGTTGGTCAGGAACAGCAGCACCGAAATGATCAGCGCCATGCCCGGCTGGTTGGTGGCGGCAAAGCGCCTCAGGGCCCCCGCGAAGCCGGCCCCGGGCTTTCCCTGGTTAATCATCCGCATTTCCTTCCCTTCCGGTAATTTGTTTTACGATTCCGGCTTTCAGCGCGTTCCGCTGGACCTTGTTGGTAAATACCGTGGCCACGAGGCCTATCAGAATAATGCTGTCCGAAACAAGGTTCTGCCAGTAAGAGGTAGCAACAAAACCGGGGATGAGCCGGGGCAGCAGGCTGAAGAGCTGGAACACGGCATTCTGGATGAGCACCAGGAAGCCGGACCCGAAAAGGGCGCAGGCCATGGTCCCCCAGCCGCCCGCCAGCGAGACGCCCCCCAGGATACAGGCGCTGATACTCCGCAGGCCGTAGCTTTCCCCCATGATCGGGTTGCCCGCGGCGCTCATCGCGGTAAGGCAGAAACCGGCAATGCCGATAAAAACCCCTTCCAGCACGTACATCTTCAGCTTTGTCGCGGTGGTGTTTATCCCGCTGGCGTAGGCGTTCCGCTCGCTGCCGCCGACGGCGTAGACATGCTTCATCGTCGGCGTCTGCCTGAGGTAGACCCATATCAGGTAGGCGGCCGCGATGACCACAGCGGAAAAGGGGATAAACCCGAAGAGGGCCTTGTCATAGGTAAGGTACACCGCCGGCGGCACCCTGCCCTGGGGCTTCGGCATAATAAAGAGGTTGATCCCCTTGACAATGTAGATCATGCAGAAACCCGTCAGCAGGGGGGGGATGCGGAGAAAAGAAACAATGGCCCCGTGAATCGTCGAAACGCCCACCACCGCGAGCAGGGCAAGCCCCCAGGCCAGGGGCAGGGGAATGGCGGGAAAGCGCATGGGCAGGGTTACAGCCAGCACGTTGACAAAGGACATCTGCACCCCGATGGAAATGTCGATTATCCCAAGGAGCATGAGGGCCAGCTGCCCCATGGTCACCAGGACAAGGGGCGCGTTTTTGGCAAAGATTAGGGAGATATTCTTTACCGTAAAAAACCGCGCCGGCCCCTGGACAACGACGTTAAGAACTATGACAATCGCGAACAGCACGAGCCCGGTAAACGCCGGCGAACGCTGCAGCCGGTAAAGCGCGTCCCGGGCAAACGCAAGCGCCCGGGAGGCGGACGCCCCCGCCGGTCTGGGTGGAATTTTCACCTATTTTCCCCCCCCTTAAGATGTTCCCCGGTAAGGCCCAGCATGGCCGCGACCAGTTTTTCCTCGACGCGGTCTTCGCCCTGCAATTCGGCGCTTACCGCCCCTTCGTAAAAAACGTAGATACGGTCCGATATTTTCAGCAGTTCCTCGTTGTCGCTCGAACCGTACAGCACGCACATGCCGGCCGCGGCGCATTCTTTCAGGATCCGGTGTATCTCGTGGCGGGTGGCGATGTCCACGCCCTTGGTAGGATCGTCCAGCAGGAGCAGATCCGGAGCGAGGGCTATCCAGCGCCCGAGCACCAGCTTTTGCTGGTTCCCCCCGGAAAGGGAAGAAGCCGGGTAGCGCATACCCCCCGCGATTATCCCGTACTTTTCCACGGCGTTTCGCGCGAACCTGTTCACCTCGGCGGGCTTGATATACGAAAACAGGATGCCCCGGGCGGCGGCCCCGGCGTAAATATTCTCCGCCACCGTCCGTACAGGGAAGATCGATTCCTTGTTCCGGTCCCCGGAGATAAAACCCATGCCTTCCCTGATCGCGTCGGCGGGCTGGCGGAATTTTGTTTTTTTGCCCTGGTAGACAATGCCGCCGCTGTCGTGCTTTTGATCGCCCAGTATGACCCGGAGAAAATCCTGCTGCCCCTGCCCGTCAAGGCCGCCTATGCCGATAATCTCCCCGGCGTAGGCGTGGAAATCGACGCTTTTTAATTTCCGCGGCAGGGAAAGGCCCCTGGTTTCCAATACCGGCCTTTCGTCCGCGCTGTGGATCCCGGCGCGGGCACGGGCGCCTACGGAAGTGTCGGGCTTTTTCCCGGTCATGTAGTACACCACCGTGTCGATATCCATCTCGCCGACAGGCCCGCTCGCCACGGTTTCGCCCCCCCGCAGCACGGTGCACCGGTCGCAGATGCGGTAAATTTCCCCCATGCGGTGGGTCACGGTTATAATCCCGATGCCCTCGGCCCTCAGTTCCGCAAGCACGGCAAAGAGGGTGTCCACCTCGTCGGAGTGGAGGGAGGCCGTGGATTCGTCCAGAATCAGGAGCCGGGGCCTGGACGCGACCGCCTTGGCTATCTCTATCATGCTCTGGGTCGAGGGCATGAGGCTCTGGACCAATGCGTCCGGAGCGCAGCTGATCTTGAGGCGTTCCAGGCAGGAAAGGGCGTAGTCCCGGGCTTTTTTCCGGTCTATAAGGCCGAATTTGCCCTTTGGCTCCATGCCCAGGACGATATTGTCGATGACGCTCATGGCGGGCACCAGGCTCAGGTCCTGGTAGGCCGTCGAGATTGAAAGCCTCCCGGAATCGGCGGCGGAGCGGATATGGACCGGCTTCCCGTCGTACAGCACCGTGCCGCCGTCGGGGTTTACCAGGCCGCTCAGGGTCTTTACCAGGGTCGATTTCCCGGACCCGTTGGCCCCGAGCAGCGCCATAATCTCCCCGCTTTTCAGCTCGAGCGAGGCGTCTTTCAGCGCTACGACGGCGTCAAAGGTCTTGGTTATCCCGCGCATTTCCAGCAAGGGGCGTTCCTCCGATGGGTTAAGATAGCCGGCAGCCTGCCGCGTATGCGGATTTTCGCGCCATGGGCAACGCAAAAATCCCGGTTATCCGGCGCGCTGCGAACCTTCGGTTCGACGGAGTTTGCAGGGCAAAAACCGCCTGACCGGCGGTTTTCGGGGGTTTAAGCGCCAAGCGCAACAAACTCCCGGGAAATATAACATGAAAATGGCATGAAGGGGAACCGGCAGCCCGGACGGCTGCCGGTTCTTTCCGCGTTATCCGAAAGCCCGGTTTAATACCTTGCGGCTTGCCGCGCGGAGGCTCATTTAAAGTAGGCGGCCCTGGCCTGGTCTACGGACATGTAAGACGAAACCGAAGTGGAGTCCGGCAGGGATCTTACCGAATCGAGGCGTTCCTGCATGTTGTCGTAAGTCATGATCCACTGGGGGGCGTAGTAAATGCTGTTCCCCATAAGCCCGGAGGAGGCGATTCCGTCTTTCAGCTCCCTTCCCTGGCGCAGGTTGACCGCGATCGCGAGGGCCGAGGCGCCGATTCCCGGGGGGTTCTCCACTACGATAAAGGGCAGTACCAGGCTGTCCTTGTTGATGTTCGCTATGTGCCTGATCCAGGCGATCTCCTCCGACGAGGTGATACAGCCCGGATAGGGGATGTTCGCTTCCTCTATAGCGCCGATGATCCCCAAGGCCGATTCCTGGTTGATAATGCCGTCGTACTCAAGCCCGGAGGCGATAACTTCCCCCATGAGGCGTTTCGCTTCGGTATCGTTCCAGCCGTGGGCCATGGTCCTGACCACCTGGATGCCGGCATCCCGGAATTCCTGCACCCACATGTCGTTCCGCATCTCCGAGGCGGAATTCCCGTCTATCCCGTTAAATTGCAGGATCTTCTTCCCCGGGCCCAGGGTCTTGATGACAAACTGGGACTGTATCCTGGCCCATTCCCGCTGATCCACGACCACGTTCAGAATCTTCGCGGATTCGTATTCGCAGTCCGCGTTGACATAGGTGATCCCGGCGGCAATGGCCTTGTCGATGATCGGATCGAGCCCTGTCGCGGCGATGGGGTTTACCATGATGATGTCGTAGCCCTCGTTTACCGTCTGCTCGATCTGCTGGGATTCTACGGCCGGATCGTTATTCGCCGTAAAAGTCGCGTACTCCGAGATAATGCCGGCCGCCTGGAGTTCCCTTACCGTCTGGCCCATCTGCTCCTCGTAAACCGTCCGGTAGGGGTTGCCTTCGATGACCGCGTTATGCGACGCTACCTTGAACCCGGCGCTGGCCGCAGCCCGCTGCTCCCCGGCCGCAGGGGCGGGGGCGGCTTCCCGTTTGCCGCACGCGCCAAACAGCAGAACCAGCGCGGCAAGCCCGAATAAAACAAAAAATGACCTTTTCATCCGTATTCCTCCTTAAAACAGAAGATAAAACATTATATTCGTGGAACGTTCCACGATGACAAATGATACCACAGCTTCGGCCGCTTGTCAAGAAAAAAATCGCGCTGCGTTGTCAGTCGCGCCTTGTGCCGCGCCCAGGGCCGGGCGCGGAAACCCGGAGGGGACGCGCAAGGGATAGAAGCGGAAATCCCGCAAGCCCCCTGCGGGGGCTGAGGAATTGGAGCGGATAGCCCGGTTTGCGGCGTTCCGCGCCGCAAATGCGCCCGAAATCCGAATTGGAGAATGAGCGGTTGCTTTCCCAAAAACTGAAGTTTTGGGAAAGCCTCGAATTTTACGGTATTTGTTGACATATACCGGCGGAAGGCATACTATAAAAAGAAATCTGAAAACAAGGACGGGGTACATGGTGAAGCGGTTTCGCGCCGGCGTTATCGGGGCCGGCTTTATCGGGGCGGTGCATATTGAGCAGCTCCGGCGTCTGGGCAACGTGGAAGTGGCGGCCCTGGTCAAAACCGCCGGCCTGCGGGAGAGAGCCGAGGCCCTGGGCGTGCCTGCGGGTTACACCGATTACCGCGAGATGATCGACCGGGAAAGCCTTGACGCTGTGCATATCTGCACCCCGAACAGCACCCATTTTGAAATGGCCATGTACGCCCTGGAAAAGGGGCTGCACGTTATATGCGAAAAGCCGATGACCTGCACTGCCGGGGAGGCGGAGGAGCTGTGCCGCAAGGCCAGGGAGAAGGGCCTGGTAAACGCGATCAATTTTAACTGCCGCTTCTACCCTATGGTGTATCAGATCCGCGAGATGGCGAAAGCCGGGGAGCTGGGGGATATTTTTACGGTCCACGGCAGCTATTTGCAGGACTGGCTGTACCTTGACACTGATTATAGCTGGCGCCTTGAGCCGGAACTGAGCGGGGAATCCCGCGCCTTCGCGGATATCGGCTCCCACTGGATAGACCTGGTCCAGTTTGTCACCGGGCTGCGGGTAACCGGGGTGCTGGCGGATTTCGCGGTTTTCCACAAAAACCGCAAGAAGCCCCTGAAGCCCGTCGATACCTATTCCGGCATGGCCCTCAGGCCCGAAGACTACGAGGCGACCCCGGTCAAGACCGAGGATTACGCCGCCGTGCTGTTCTGCCTGGAGAACGGCGCCCGGGGGTGCTGCGCGGTCAGCCAGGTTTTCGCGGGGCGCAAGAACCAAATGGTGGTGGAAATAGGCGGCAGCAAATGCGCGGTGCGCTGGGACTCGGAAAATTCCAACGCCCTCTGGATAGGCCGCCGGGGATCCGCCAACGGCGAACTGGTAAAGGACCCTTCCATTTTGAGCGCCGCGACGGCGGGGATTACGAGTTATCCCGGCGGCCATGTGGAAGGTTTTCCGGACACCTTCAAACAGAACTTCAGGAAGGTATACGACGCGATGGCCGGGGGCGTCCCGTCCTCCCCGGATTACGCCACCTTTGAGGACGGCTTGCGCGAGGTGATTCTCAACGACCGGATCGTGCAGAGCGCCCGGGAGCGGCGCTGGGCGGATCTGTGATTCCGGGGGCGCCTATGTTTAAGATTGGCACGCTGGCGGACTGGTTCGGCCTGGGGCTTCTGGAGGGCATACGCGAATCGGGGCGCTGCGGGGCGTCTGGCGTGCAGATATACGCCTGGAACGAATTTAACCCCAAAACCGTTACGCCGGAACAGCTGCATCTGGTGCGGGAAACTGCGGCGGAATGCGCCCAGGAAATAACGGCGCTCTGCGGCGAGCTGGGGGGGCACGGGCTTGAGACCGCCCCGGACAATCCCGGAAAGATCGACTACCTTAAAGCCGTGGTGGACCTGGCCCTCCGGCTGGATTGCAGGATCGTTACCACCCATATTGGCGTGGTCCCTGCGGACAAGGGGAATCCCCGCTACCGGGTTATGCAGGACGCCTGCGGGCGTATTGGCGAATACGCCCTGGCCTGCGGCGCTGTTATCGCCATTGAAACCGGCCCCGAGCCGGTGGCCCGGCTGAAGGAATTTGCGGACGCCTGCGGGGGCGGCATCGGGATAAACTACGATCCGGCCAATCTTGTAATGGTTACCCGGGACGACGAGGTGCGGGGGGTTTATACGGCGGGTAATTCCATCGTGCATACCCACGCGAAAGACGGGCGCTGCAATTTTTACGCGGGGCCGGAGGAAGTTTACGGCCTTTTCGCCCAGGGCGGGATCGAGGCGCTTACCAGGGCGCAGGCCTATTTTACCGAGACGCCCCTGGGGGAGGGGGAGGTGCGCTGGCCGGAATACCTGCGCGCCCTTAGGGACACCGGCTACGGCGGATACCTGACCATAGAACGCGAGGCCGGGGCAAATGCCGGCGAGGATATACGGAAGGCGGTCGGTTTTTTGCGGAACGCTATGGAAGAACTGTAACCGTTCGGCCGCCCGCCCGGAATTGCCCGCAGGGCGGCTCCGGGCGGCTGCGGGCGGCTGCGAAAAAAATTAGGAGGGCAACATGAAGCTTGGATTGGTTTCGGCCATTTTACCGGATCTCAGTTTTGAGGAAGTAGTTGACTATGCGGCGCGGACCGGCTTTGAATGCATCGAGGTCTGCTGCTGGCCCAGGGGGAAGGCGGCGCGGCGTTATGCCGGGATTACCCACATCGATACCGAGGGGCTCTCGCCCGAGAAGATGGGGTACTACGCGGGCTACGCCGCGAAGCGGGGTATAGGCATCAGCTCCCTCGGCTACTACCCCAACCCCCTGGACCCGGACAAGGAAGCCGCGGCAACGGCGGTAGAGCATCTCAAGAAGCTCATCCCCGTTTCGGCGAAAATGGGCGTCAATATGGTAACTACCTTTATCGGCAGGGACAAAACCAAAACCGTGGAGGACAATCTCGGGCTCTTTAAGGATACCTGGGAACCGCTGGTAAAGCTCGCGGAGGAAGAAGGGGTAAAGATCGCCATAGAGAACTGCCCCATGCTGTACACGGCCAACGAATGGCCCGGGGGCAACAACCTTGCCTGTACGCCGGATATATGGCGGAAGATGTTCGGCCTGATTCCGAACGCCAATTTCGGCCTGAACTACGATCCCTCCCACCCCTACCTGATCGGGGCAAGCTATACAAAGCCGGTTTATGAATTCAGGGACAGGATTTTCCATGTCCATTTTAAGGATATAAAGATCTACCAGGACAAGCTGGATGATTACGGGGTGTTCTCGTACCCGGCCCTCTGGCACTCGCCCAAGCTGCCGGGGCTGGGCGGCGTTGATTTCGGGGCGTTTTGCTCGGCCCTTTACGACATTCGGTACTCGGGGCCTGCCTGCATTGAAGTGGAAGACAAGGCGTTCGAGGGCGGCCTGGAAGATATTAAGCGGGGCATAGAGCAGAGCTACCGCTATATGCGGCAGTTTCTATAAGCGGGGAGGCGGGTTTTGCTTAAGATTGGCGTTGCGGGACTCGGCGGGATGGGGCGCGTGCATGTGACGACCTATTCCCATATAGCGGACTGCGCCGTGGCGGCGGCCTGCGACGCTTCGCCGGCCGGGCGGGAATTTGCCCGGGAGCGGGGGATACCCTGTTACGAAAGTCTGCCGGAAATGCTCGGCGCCGAATCCCTTGATCTTGTCGATATATGCACCCCCTCGTTCCTCCACCGGGAGCACGCCACGGAGGCCCTGCGGAAGGGGCTGCACGTTATATGCGAAAAACCCCTCGCGCTAAAGGGGGCCGACGCCCGGGAGATGTACGCCCTGGCCGAGGAGCGGGGGCTCCAGCTTATGGCCGGCCAGGTCTTGCAGTTTTCAGGCGCGGGCCGGCTGCTCCATACCCTGGTGGAAAGCGGGAGGTTCGGCAGGGCCCTGGACGCGGTATTCCTGCGGCTTTCCGCCTGCCCCAAATGGGCCAGGGACGGCTGGCTCTTTGACAAAGACAAAAGCGGCCTTCTGCCCTTTGACCTCCACATCCACGATCTCGATATGGTGATCAGCCTTTTCGGAATCCCCGAAGATTTCCAGGTGATAAGCGGCGGGCGGGAAGGCCTTGGCTATAAGGAACACTGCCGCTTCCTTTACCGTTATCCGGCCCTGAACGTGGAATGCGAGGCCGCGTGGTTCAACGCGGACATTCCCTTTACCGCGACATGGCGCGTATACTTTGAAAACGCCGTGCTTGTCTACGACGGGGCCGGGGCGACCGCTTACCGGTTCGATCACCCGCCTGAAAAATTCGACACGGAGGACAGAATCAAGGTTCCTACGGGGATCAACCTGCCCCCGACCGGCATGTTCTACGAGGAGCTGAGTTATTTTACGGATCGCGTACGGAAAGGCGGTACGGCCCAGTACCGCAAGGACGAGATTATCGGGCTTATCGAGCTTCTGGAAAAAATCGGGCGCGAATAGGGGCACCGCATGAACACGATTGCCGTTTATGCCCGGCCTGCGGATGGCGGATATTAGAAGAATATGCTTGCGGTGAACGGCCTGACAAAATACTACGGCGAAAGGATGGCTATTAGCGATATTAGCTTTACCGTACCCGACGGGCAGATTCTCGGGCTGCTCGGCCTTAACGGGGCCGGGAAATCTACCACCATGAACATACTTGCGGGCTGTCTTTCCAGCAGTTCGGGAACGGTCCTTATCGACGGGATCGACATTGAAAAGGAGCCGGAAAAAGCCAAGAGCCGGATCGGCTACCTGCCGGAGATCCCGCCCCTCTACCCCGACATGAGGGTTGCCGAATACCTTGATTTTGTTTTCGAGCTGAAAAGGGCGGGGCCGCGCCGCAAAAAACGCCTGGAGGACATCTGCTGCAAAACCGGGCTTGGGGATGCGCGGAAACGGCTGATTGCCAATTTGTCCAAGGGCTACCGGCAGCGGGTGGGCCTGGCGGCGGCGCTTATAGGCGATCCGGTTATCCTTGTGCTGGACGAGCCGACCGTGGGCCTGGACCCGACCCAGATCGTAGAAATACGGAATTTGATTTCACAGCTTGGGAAGGAGCGGACCGTCATCTTCTCTTCCCACATCCTCTCCGAAGTGCAGCTTCTCTGCGGCCGGGTGCTCGTGCTTGACCGGGGACGGGTCGCGGCGGACGAAAAAACCGGGGACCTGGCGTCCGCCCTGGAAAACCACAGCAGTTATATTGTAGTAGCCGAGGGCGAACCCGCCGGCGTTCTGGCGGCCCTTGAAAGCGCCGGCGGCGTGCGCGAGGCCCGTATGCTGCGGCAGGAAAGCGAAAATGTCCGCGAATACTTTGTGGCCGGCGAAAAGCAGCGGGATATACGGAAAGCCGTTTTCCAGGCCCTGGCCGGCGGCGGATTCGCGCTGCTCAATACAAAACAAAACAACAGCGCGTTCGAGCAGGCGTTTCTTTCCATAATAAACGCGGACAGGGAGGAGGCACACGGTGATCGCGGTTTTTAAGCGCGAATTCCGCGCTTATTTTTACACCCCTCTGGGCTATGTGTTTATCGGGGCCTACTACCTTCTAACAGGGTTCTTCTTTTTTAACTACAATCTGTACGGCAATTCAAGCGACATGCGGGCGCTCTTCGACGTTCTCTTTACCGTTACCCTGTTCCTAATCCCGATCCTTACCATGCGGCTTATGAGCGAGGACCGCAAGATGAAGACGGATCAGATTCTCCTTATGTCGCCGGTGACAAGCGCCGGGGTTGTCTGCGGGAAATTTTTCGCGGCCCTCTGCGTGTACCTTCTTGCCATGAGCGGGACCCTGGCCTGTTCGCTCATCCTCGAAATAACCGGCGCTCCGGAATGGCCGCTGATTGCCGGCCATTTTACCGGGCTGCTGCTTCTGGGCTGCTGTTTGACCGCCATAGGGCTTTTCATCTCCGCGCTGACGGAGAACCAGATAATCGCGGCGACAGGCGGCTTTTGCGCCGGGCTGCTGCTCATGATCCTGGACAGCGTGGCGCCGCTTGTTTCCGCGGCCGGCGTTTCATCCGTCCTTAAGGGCGTATCTTTCAGGCTGCGGTACCAGCCTTTTACCCTCGGCATATTCGGCCTTGACAATACCGTTTTCTTTGCCAGCGTATGCGTTTTTTTTGTATTCCTTGCCGCCGGGCAGTTTGAAAAGCGCCGCTGGGCTTGATTGGGTTGGGTTAGGCGGATGCGGTACGGCAAGGGCAAATTCGGGAAACAGGGCCTCTTCGTTTTTACGGTATCGGCGGCGTTCCTGATCCTCTTCCTGCTCAACCTCTGCGTAACGGCGCTGGCGCGGGAATACCCTTTCCTCAGTTTTGATCTGACCAAAAGCGGGCTGTTCGCCCTTTCGCCGCAAACGACAGAAAACATACGCGCCCTGCGCAAGCCGGTTACCATTTTTGTGCTGGCGAGGGAAAGCGATTTTGCCAAAGTATCGAGTTACAATGCCCAGGCGAACGAGATAATAAAGCAGTACGAAAAAAACAGCGGCAGCATATCCCTTGTCTACGTGGACTACGTGAAGGATCCTGCTTTTGCCGCGTCTTACCCCGGCGTGATCATGAAACACGGCGACATACTGGTAAGCTGCGAAGGCAATTATACCCTGGTTAAAACCGAAGAGCTTTTCAATTATGCCGTCAGCGCCGGGGGCAGCCTGTCGATCCTCTCGTCGAAGGCGGAAGAGGCGGTTTATACCGCGATCCTCAAGGTAAGCAGCGATAAACAGATAGAGGCTGTAGTGAGCGCGGGGCACGGCGAATACACCATGGGCGATTTTTCCGAATTGCTGCGGAAAAACAACTACAGGATAAGCGCCCGGAACCTCGTGACCGGCGATATAGATCCTTCAACGGATATTGTCCTTATAATTGCGCCCAAAAGCGACTTTAGCGAGGGGGAACTGGAAAAACTGGACCGCTATTTGGCAAACGGGGGGAAATACGGGAAAACGATCCTCTACTGCGCCGACGCCGAGCAGCCCCCCCTGGAGGCCCTTTCCGTTTTCCTGCGGGAATGGGGCGTACTGGCGGGGGACGGCGCGGTTTTTGAGACCGACGAAAACCGCGTGTACAATTACCATCCCTTTTACGCGGTAGCCGACTACGCGGAGGACAACTACTCGGAACTTTTAAGGGGCATGGCGAAACCGATGCTTATGCCGGTAAGCCGCCCCCTGGAAACTATTTTCGAATACCGGAACAACTACTCCACGAAGGTGCTGCTCAGCTTTGCCGCGTCAGCCGGGGTGCGCCCCTCCGGCGCATCTGCGGATTTTACGGCGGACGACGCGGTACGCCGCGGACCAATCCCGGCGCTCGTGCTTTGCGCCTATTCGCTGGCGGACCGGCGGACCGGCAAGACGGCGGCGGCCTCGTACCTCCTGGTATCGGGTTCCGCCGGAATGCTGGACGGTTATTCCGTAAACAACCCTTCGTTTAGCAACGGGGAATACCTGGTGAATTTGCTGAATTCCCTGACCAACCGCACGGACGTTATAGCCTTTCAGCCAAAGAGCTTTACCGGCAGCCCCCTCAATCTGCCCCGGGCAAAGGTAAACGCCCTGGGCCTTGCCTGCATCGCGCTCGTACCCCTGCTGCTTCTCGCCGCCGGGCTTGCCGTGTGGATCAGAAGGCGGCGCGCGTGAGCCGCCTCCGGCTTGTCCTGCTGTGCGCCGCCGTCCTCCTGCTTGCGGCGGGGCTGCTGCTGCCGAGGTTTTCCGCAGCCGGCCCTTCCGGGCCCGGGGACAACGTGTTCTTCCTGTCGGACAGGGGGATAGACCAGGTTCTGCGCCTGCGTGTCAGGAACCAGCACGACAGTTATACGGTCCGGCAGGAAGGCGGGGGATTCCTAATCGAGGGCCTGCCCATGGAGCAGGCAAACCCCGAATACGTGCAGATGCTCCTGGAAGAATCGGCAAGGGTGGAGTACGTCGCGGTCGCAGTAAGCGGGAAACCCAGCCTGGAGCTTTACGGGCTTGACAGGGCGCAGGCGGAGCTTTCCGTGGACTACGCCGACGGGGAACAGCTCGCCCTGCTCCTGGGAAACGAGGAGCCTGTCTCGGCGGGGCGTTATTTTATGGAGAAAGGGGCCGGGGACGTGCTCCTGATGAAAAACAGCCGGGCCCTCCGCTTCCTTATGCCGCTTAAAAGGTTTATCCATTACGAGATAGTGCCGTTCGCCAGATTCCCGTCCCCGCTGAGCGCTGTTAAAAGACTGCGCCTGAGCGGGCGGGCCTTTCCCCGGGATATCGTGATAGAGGAAGTACGCGGAGATTCTGCGGAAGATATGCGGGACGCTTCGAGTTTCGGGGTCGCTACCCATCTTATCAGGTCGCCGGGCCTGCACGAAATCGATCAAACCGAATGTATCGAAGTTTTCGCCTCGCTAACCGGGCTTTTGAACAAGGACGTGCTTGCCTACAACTGTACTGATGAGGAGCTTGACTCCTACGGGTTTAACGATCCCCTGGCAAAGGCCGAATTCGATTTTCAGATCGACGCCGCTTCCCCGCCGGAGCACATCGTCCTCAGGGTCTCCCTTTACCAGGGCGACTATATTCTGGCCCGCGACGACCAGCGTATTGTGCACCGCATCGAAAACGAGGCGTTTATCCGCACCAGTTATGAAAAACTGGCGATGCGCTGGTTTTTGACCCCCTTTATCACCGATCTGGCGGGCCTTGCCCTGGAGTTCGGAGACGATAAGTACATTTTTTCGTTCCGGGGGGAAAGCAACCGGGACCTTGAAGCGCTGCTGAACGGAAAACCGCTGGCCGTCGACCGTTTCCGCAAATTCTACGCCCTCCTTACCAGCGCGGCGAATGACGGCGTCCTGATTGAACAGCCCGTGCCGGAAACCGGCCCGCTCATGAGCCTCGTCTTTAGCTACAAGGACCCGCTAAAAGCGCCGGATACGCTGAGGCTCTTCAAAGGCGCCCTGCGGCGGGTAAATGTGCAGGTAAACGGCCGCACCGAATTCGCCATGCTGCAAAAATACCTGGATGTGGTGAAAACCGCGGCGGCGGCGCTGCCGGGGGAAGACGATTTTGCCACCGACTGGTAGTGTTTTACCGGCCCGGCCTGGTTCCGGCTCAGGACCAGTTCCGCCTTACAGCACGTTGACAAAATTCCGCATATATGCTAGGCTGCCTGTAGGTTTTTTGCGGACGATTAACTCAGCGGGAGAGTGCTACCTTCACACGGTAGAAGTCACTGGTTCAAATCCAGTATCGTCCAGGGTTTTTCTGACAGGCGGATCTTTGGATGTTACGCCCGCGCTCCCCATTCTGTATAGAGAAAACTGACAAGGCTAAACTCCTCTGCGGCTTGGCTATATTCCAAAAATTTCAGGCGGGCTGTTTTTCCGGCAGCGGCAATGAGTCTTTATGCCACGGGGAATTCGCTTTAGGCGCCGAGCAGAATCGAACTGCTGTATAACGGTTTTGCAGACCGCTCCCTTACCGCTTGGGTACGGCGCCATTCAGAATACCTTTCCAGTCTAGCAAAAGAACCGCATCCTGTCCAGCGCCCGCGGCGTACCGCCTCCCGCAGTTGTTAAAATACCCCTTTGAAAGGCAGGGCATAAAAAGCGAGTTGTTTTTTAAAATACTTTGCCTATATTGACCTTCGCCCTGTTTTGTCATAATATTCCGTTATCTTGTATTATTAAAAGGAGAAAAAATCCAAAATGACTGAAAAAAACCCTGTAATGCGCCGTGTTTTGTTCGGTATTGCCGCGTTTCTCTTTCTGCTTGCCCCGGGCGGCCTCTTCGCGGGGGCCAGGAGGGACGCATCTCCCGCATCGCCGGCAGAACCCGCTCCGGCAGCCGCGCCCGCGCCGGTAACTATTATGGTGGCCGCCGCGGCGAGCCTCGAGTACTCGTACAGGCAGGAACTTATCCCCAGGTTCCAAAGCCAGTACCCCTGGATCACGGTGGAGGGCGTCTATGACAGCTCCGGCCGGCTCCAGACCCAGATCGAGGGGGGGCTTGAGGCCGACGTGTTCATGTCCGCCGCGGAAAGGCAGATGAACGCGCTGAGGGACAACGGGTTTATCGCGCCGGATTCGGTGGTCCCGCTGCTCCAGAACAAGATCGTGCTGATAAAACCGGCGGGAACCGCGACTACGGTTACAAGTTTTGACAATATCACCAACGCGGCGGTAATAGCCCTGGGGGACCCGGCGTCGGTGCCGGCCGGCCAGTACGCCAGGGAAGCCCTCACTAACCTGGGGAACTGGGACGCGGCTTCCGCAAAGGCCAGTTTCGGCGGCAATGTAACCGAAGTGCTCAACTGGGTGGGCGAGGCCAGCGCGGAAGTCGGCGTGGTTTACGCCACCGACGCGGCGACTACCGACAAGGTGGAAGTTATCGCGGAACTTCCCGACGGCATACTCAGCACCAAGGTGATATACCCGGTCGGGCGCGTCTCCTCTTCGGCCCGCGCCGGGGAGGCGGATATGTTTATCCGTTTCCTGCAAACGCCCGAAGCCCTGGATGTCTTTAAAGCCTACGGTTTTTCGCCGAATAATTAGAGGCCGGGGGTGGACGTTTCGCCGGTACTGATTTCCATAAGGACCGCGTCTGCGGCGATTGTGGTAACGTTCTTCCTGGGGCTTCTCGCGGCCAGGCTGGTGGCGGGAATCCGGCGCAGGGCCGTCAAAATGGTCCTCGACGGAATCCTCACCCTGCCCCTGGTGCTGCCCCCGACCGTGGCGGGCTTCTTCCTCCTCTATGTTTTCGGGGTGCGCGGCCCGGTGGGCCGGTTTTTCCTGGACTTCTTCTCGGTAAAGATCGCCTTTTCCTGGGGGGCCACGGTGCTTGCCGCAACCGCCATATCGTTCCCGCTCATGTACCGCTCGGCCCGGGGCGCCCTGGAACAGGTGGACCGGAACCTCATCTACGCGGCGCGTACCCTGGGCATGGGCGAATGGGCCATCTTCTGGAAGGTGAGCCTCCCCTCGGCCCTGCCCGGAGTGGCGTCGGGCGGCGTCCTGGCCTTCGCCCGGGGCCTCGGCGAATTCGGGGCCACGGCCATGATCGCCGGAAATATCGCGGGCAGGACCCGGACCCTGCCCCTCGCCATTTATTCGGCGGTAGCCGGGGGCGATATGGACACGGCCTGGGGCTATGTCATCGTGATTGTCCTCTTTTCTTTCGTCGTTGTGGCGCTGATGAACTGGTTTACCGCGCAGGAAAGCGGGAAAAGGTAGCAGCCGGCATGAGCCTTAAGGTCGCGATACGGAAGCGCCTGTCGCGGGCATTTACGCTGGAAACCGAGTTTGAAACCCACGACGGCGTTCATGCGGAAGATCTTCCCGGCGGGAACGCCCCGGGGGGCGGGGCGGACGCTCCAAAGGACGGGCCGTCCCAATGCCTGGGCATCCTGGGCGCGTCCGGTTCCGGGAAGAGCATGACGCTTAAGTGTATCGCGGGGATAGAAAGGCCCGACGAGGGGCGCATCGAGCTGAACGGCAGGGTGCTCTTCGATTCGGCGAAGAAGATCAGCCTTAAGCCGCAGGAAAGGCGGGTGGGCTATCTGTTCCAGAACTACGCACTCTTCCCCCGCAGCCGGGTTCTGGAGAATATCACGATGGGGCTTCCCCTGACCGGGGAGGAGCGGAAACGCAGGGGCCGGGAATGGATAGCCCGCTTCGGGCTGGGCGGCTTCGAGGACCGCTACCCGGCCCAGCTTTCGGGCGGACAGCAGCAGCGGGCGGCCCTGGCGCGCATGCTGATCCGGGAGCCCGAGCTTATACTTCTTGACGAGCCCTTTTCCGCCCTGGACTTCGCGCTCAGGGAGCAGATGCAGCTTTACCTGGCCGGGCTTCTCGCCCTCCGTTCCGATGTGGTACTGGTTACCCACAGCCGCGACGAGGCGTACAAACTCTGTGCCGAAATTCTCGTGCTGGAACAGGGCCGTATTCTGGGCAGGGGGAAAACCCGGGAGCTTTTCAGGAATCCCGGCTCGGTCGGCATAGCCCGGCTCACCGGCTGCAAGAATATTTCCCGGGCCGAGAAAACCGGCGAGTACGGGCTCAGGGCCCTTGACTGGGGCCTCGCCCTGAACACCGCCCTGCCCGTGGGCCCCGAAATTACCCACGTGGGAATCCGCGCCCACGACTTTCTCCCGGCAGCGCCGGCGGACGCGGCAGCGCCCAACCGGGTAAGGGTCAGCCTTACGCGCCGCCTTGAGGAGCCTTTCGAGGAAGTGGTCCTGTTTACCAACGCGGACGCGGAAAGCGAGGAAGAGCGGGGCGAGATCTGGTGGAAATTCAGCAAATACTCGAAACCCGGCCTGCCCGAATATCTCTATATCCCGCCGGAAAGCCTGCTGCCGCTCAGCGGGTAAGAAGCCGTTCCAAAACCATCGATCACCGCGCCAGCCGCCTGCCGACGGCGTCCGCGAATTCCCAGGAATCGAGCGCCTTCGCGGGCGCAGGGGAGGCGAGCCGGGCAAGGTCGCCGGTCATTTCCCCCTCCTCGATGGTTTGCCGGACCGCCCCCTCAAGTTTTCCCGCAAAGGCGGCCAGTTCCGGCAGGCCGTCCAGCTCCCCCCGTTTGGCAAGGGCGCCCGTCCAGGCAAAGATAAGCGCGGCCGGGTTGGTGCTGGTCTTTTCGCCTTTCCGCCAGCGGTAGTAGTGCTGCTGCACCGTGCCGTGGGCGGCCTCGTATTCGGTAACGCCGTTCGGGGAAACCAGGACGCTGGTCATCATGGCAAGGCTCCCGGACGCGCTCGCGATCATATCGCTCATCACATCCCCGTCGTAGTTTTTGCAGGCCCAGAGGAAGCCGCCCTCCCCCTTGACCGCCCGGGCCACCGCGTCGTCTATCAGCGTGTAGAAGTACTCCAGCCCGGCAGACGCGAACTTTTCCCTGAATTCGCCTTCGTAGACAGCGCCGAATATTTCCTTAAAGCGGCCGTCGTAGGTTTTGGAGATCGTGTCCTTCGCGGCAAACCAGACCGGGAGTTTTTCGCCCAGGGCGTAGCTGAAACAGGAGCGGGCGAAACTCCGTATCGAGTCGTCCAGGTTGTGCATGCCCTGGGCGATTCCCGGGCCCTCCATGTCGGCAACGGTGATCCGCTGTTCCGCGCCGCCTCCCCGGGGGGTGTAGACCAGTTCCACCCTGCCGGGGCCCGGTACGGCCAGCTCCGCGCTTTTGTATACGTCCCCATAGGCGTGGCGGCCTATTACAATCGGCTTTTTCCAGACAGAGACGCTGGGTCTGACGCAGGACACCCGGATGGGCTTGCGGAATACGGTGCCGTCGAGGATGGCCCGGATAGTGGCGTTGGGGCTGGGGTAAAGCGCCTTAAGGCCGTACTCGGCCCTGCGGGCCTCGTTGCTCGTAATGGTAGCGCACTTAACCCCAACGCCAAGCCGCAGAATGGCCCGGGCGGCTTCGGAAGTAATTTCGTCGCCGCTGGCGTCCCTGCCGGAAAGGGACAGATCGTAGTACTCTGTTTTTAAATCCACCCAGGGAAGTATAAGTTTTTCCTTTACCAGCTTCCAGAGCACCCTGGTCATCTCGTCGCCGTCAATTTCCACAAGGGGCGTCTTCATCGCAATACGCATCGTCTGTCCTCCGTTGACCGTCAAATACGGCCCTATTCCCCGCCGCTCTCCCGCAGGAGCCCTTCCAGTTTCTCCAGGCAGGAAGCGGGCAGCGCCACCGTCTTGAGCCTGGACCTTTCCCCGGCCACGACGGAAACTTCCCGTTTGGCGCAGCCGAGCAGGCCCGCGAGAAAGGACACAAGCTCCGCATTGGCCTTGCCGTTTTCCGGGGCCTTGGCTATCCGCACCCTGAGACGGCCGTTCGCGGCCCCGGCAAGGCCGGACCGGGAAGCGCCGGGCTGCGCCTTGATGTCGAGCAACAGCGCCCCGCCCTGGCGCCGGAAAAAAATCTCCGCCATAAACATAAGTATAGCCGCCCGGGCCCTTTTCCGCTACATTCCGGGCCGCCGCGCCAAAATGCCGGCCGGCCGCAGCGGGCTCTCAGGGAACGCGGGCCCTGTCCAGGGCGCTTTCCACAGCGGCAAGGAAGGCCAGGGAAGACTCGGTGGCCCCGCTCACCGCGTCGATATCCTCCGTGGAATTTTCCTCAAGGACAAGCTCCAGAAGCTCCTCCATAGCCGCCCCGCCTATTTCCCCGTCCTCCCCGTGGCTCAGGCCGATTTCCGCGATGCCGTTTTCATCGACCCGGACAAGGGCCCGCACCTGGCCCCGGAACCCCGGCGCCGCCCCCTCGTAGGTACCCGGGATGTACCGGCGGCCCAGGGGCCTGGCGCTCAAGCCCGAGCAGGCGCAAAAGGCCCCGATCAGCAGGGCCGGGCACAGCGCGGCCGCCGTTCCGCGTATAATGGTTTTCATAAATACCTCCGTAAATAATAGGGGAATGAGTCGCGGTTTTGCTTTAATCAGCCGGAAAAATATTCTTTTCCGGGCGGACGCGGGACCCGGAATTGGCCCCGTCATTGCTACCCAAAACCGGCACCCAAATCGCCGCACTGGAAAAAACAGGAGCACCATGCTAGACTGGCCCCATGAACGACTGTATCTTTTGCAGAATCGCAAGAGGCGAAGTCCCCTCCCGGAAACTATTCGAGGACGAGGACATGCTCGCCTTCCACGACGCCGCCCCCCAGGCGCCGGTCCATTTCCTGGTAATCCCCAAAAAACACATCCCGAACATCATGGAACCCGGGGAAAACGGCGCGGCCTTGCTGGGCAGGCTGCTCGACCAGGCCCAAAAACTCGCCGCCGGACAGGGCTGCGCCGAAAAAGGCGCCCGCTTTGTCATCAACTGCAAATCCGACGGCGGGCAGACCGTGGATCACCTCCACGTCCACGTGCTTGGAGGCCGTCCCCTCGCGTGGCCCCCGGGATAAAGCCGGGCCAGGCGCGGCATAAGAACCGGAAGGGGGGCCTGTTACCGGGCGGCGGGCCAGACCGGGACAGGCCGCTGTCCGGCCCCCCTGCGGCCGGGCCACGGTCCCGGCCTACCCCCCCGGCGCGGACGCCCCTTGCCGGCGTTTCCCGGATCCCCGGCGTAAAATGAAACAGACAGGAAAACCCGCGAAAAAAACGCCCGCCCCGCGAAAAAGCCCGAAGCCCCGGGGCAAGCCCAGGAAGAACCGCCGCGCGGCCAGCCTTGAAACCCGGGCCCGGGCCGCGCTTATCGCGGCGATCTTTACCGCCGCGGCGGTCGGGGCCGCAACCCTGCTCCTCATCGCCTTTAGCGCCGGGAACGCCCGGAAGCCGCCCCCGGAAGCCGCCCCGCAGTCCGAACACGTCGCAGCCCCGGCGGACCGGCCCCCAGCCCGGCCCCCGGAAACCGCCCCGCTGCCCGAATACGTCGCAGCCCCGGCGGACCGGCCCCCGGAAACCGCCGGGCCGGAACAGCCCCCCCGGCGTAACGCGCCGGAAAGCCCCCAGCCCGCCGGAACCGCTCCGGCAAGCCGCCCCGAAAGGCCGCAGCCAATGAAACGCCGGGGAACCGTGGCGCTGGTCATCGACGACGCGGGGAACAACCTGCGGGAACTGGAGCCGTTCCTGAATTTCCCCGGCCCCCTCACCATAGCCGTCCTGCCCGGGCTGCCC
>JAIRRR010000091.1 GCA_031255875.1 Treponema sp. | reverse complement strand
TCAGATCCCTGGAGGATAATCCCGCCGAAGAAAATTCCCGCGACGTGATTGTCGAGTCCGGGGCGGATCTGGCGCGCCTTGCCCCGGATACCCCTATTTACCGGCTCAGGCTTTCCTATTCCAACGAGACTTTTTCGGCGATCTACGAGGGCGGCCCCCTGTGCTGCAGGGCCAGGGTCCTGGTTTCCACCCGTTACGGGAAAGACCTTGCCCAGGTTATAGGGCCTGTCCAGCGCAAAGGTTCCCAGGTTATCTCCGAAATCGTCCGTATCGAAAGGCTCGCCTCCCGGGAGGATCTGGAAAAAGTCGAACGCAACAAAAAACTGGAAAACGAGGCTTTCAATCTCTGCAAGGAAAAGATCGAGGATCACAAGCTGGAGATGAAGCTCGTGTCGGTTCATTATCTTCTGGAAGATCCCAAGATACTCTTCTTCTTTACCGCTGAAAACCGGGTGGACTTTCGGGAACTGGTCAAGGACCTGGTCTCCATTTTCAAAACCCGGATCGAACTCCGCCAGATAGGGGTGCGCGACGAAGCCCGGGTTGTAGGCGGCCTGGGAATCTGCGGCAATCTCTACTGCTGCCACGCGGTATCGGACAAGCTAAAGCCGGTGTCGATTAAAATGGCAAAGGATCAAAACCTGTCCCTCAATTCCATGAAAATTTCCGGCACCTGCGGCAGGCTTCTCTGCTGCCTGGCCTACGAGCATAATTTCTACAGCGAGCAGCGGAAGCTCATCCCCCAGGAAGGGGCCAGATTCAGCCATGACGACACGGTCTGGAAGGTTATCGAGGTAAACGTGGTCACCGGCGCGGTAAGGATAGCTGCGGAAGACGGCAGGCAGCTCCAGTTTCCCTCCTCGCAGTTCGAACGGGCGGACGGCCGCTGGCGGATCAAGGCGGCCGCCTTCCGCGATCGGTAGCCCGGGCGCGCCCGGCTGCCCTTTAGCGGCGGGTCTTGGCGATGGCGCAGATGCGGCCCGCCATTTTATCCAGGGATACCTGCTCCTGCACGTACCCGAGTTCGTAAGCCACCCGGGGCATGCCGTACACCACGGAAGAAACCTCGTCTTGGCCCAGGGTCATCCCCCCCTCTTTGAAGATGGTCCCCAGCTGGTTTGCCCCGTCCCGGCCCATGCCGGTCATGATAACGCCCAGGGCATGGTTCTGGTAGACCAGGGCCACCGACGCGAAGAGCACGTCGGCCGAAGGCCGGTGGCCGCTTACCTGCGGGGCGTCCGAAAGGTGGGCCACCACGGCCGTACCCCGGCGCTCCACTTCCAGGTGCTTGTTCCCCTGGGCGACCAGGATGCGGCCGGGAACGATGAGGTCCTCTTCTTCAGCCTCCTTGACTTCCAGAGGGCATATCCTGTCGAGGCTCTTGGCAAATTCGCCGGTAAAACCCGCCGGCATGTGCTGGACCACCACGATGGGCACCTTCAGATCCGCGTCCAATTTGGAAAACACCACCCGGAGCGCGTCCGGGCCGCCGGTAGAAATGCCGATGGCGATTATCTGGGTGTCGGCGGGTTTCCTAATCTGGACCGGCGTCTTGGCCGGTGTTACGGGAGGGGCGGTGCCCAGAATTGTGGCCAGCAATTCCGATGTCTTATGGGTATCCGCCGGGGGAGTCGAGGACAATTGCCGCTGGACGGCGGCTTCCTGGGGGGAAAGCAGCTTTTTCCCATGGGACTTGCGGTATTGGCCGCCGTACCCCAGGAGCATGGGGATAAGGGTATCCCGGACCGTGTGAATATCCCCGGAAATGGAGCCGGACGGCTTTTGGACAAAGTCATTAGCCCCCAGGGACAGGGCTTCCATGGTGATCTCCGCGCCCTTGGCGGCTATGGAAGAAAGTATCACCACGGGTATCTCGATTCCCCGCTTCTTCCGCTCTTTTAGAAATTCAATGCCGTTCATTTCGGGCATTTCCAGATCCAGGCAGATTACGTCCGGGTTTACCCGGGGGATTTTCTGCAACGCGAAATGCCCGTTCATCGCTTTTTCCGCAATCACAAGGCCCGGGGTTTCTTCCACCATCCTTCCAATCAGGTTGCGCATCAGCGCGGAATCGTCAACAATCAGCACTGAAATTTCATCTGCCACGTTTTGCTCCAATTAAGTTAGTCCCTGCCCGCGGAATCGGCCGCTTGCGGGCAAGTCTTGCATCTTGCGGCCCAAAGGCCCCGGGACGCGGTTTTCAGGGTTGCCTGCCAGTAATGCTCCGGCACGGCCGGCAGGCCAGCAGCCTGTTGCACTTGTGGATTTTATGCGCGTTTACGCGCGAAGCGCAACAAACTCTCAGGTAAACTTTCTATACAAAGTCGCCCATTGGGTTTTTACAAATTCGAATTTGGTTTCCATGCCAAAAAGCGATTCCGAATGCCCGATAAACAGGAAGGATTTGGCCGCCATTGAATCCCAAAAATGGTTTATTACATTGACCTGGGCGGCCTCGTCGAAGTAGATTATCACGTTCCGGCAAAAAACGAGGTCCAGGTTCCTCATCCCGGAGTCGTTTTTCAGGTTGTGATAGTCGAACCGTATCCTGGACATAATGTCCTGATGTATCCGGTAGCCGCCCTCGACCCTGTCAAAGTACTTTTTCAGGTAATTGTCGGGTACCCCGGCAACGCGGTTGTCCGCGTAAAAGCCCTCTTTCCCGGTCATAAGGCATTTAAGGCTG
>JAIRRR010000283.1 GCA_031255875.1 Treponema sp. | reverse complement strand
TTCCCGGTAAAGGGGCTGGTCTTTTTGAGGAACGCGGCGCCCTTCTTGCCCACGAGGCTGGACGCGCCGGAGAGGATCCTCGCCAGGGATTCGGGCATGTTCCCGCTGAAAAGGGCGGCGCTTTCCGCCGCGACGGCCAGGTATTCGTAGCCCGGGAGCCGCAGCCCGTCGTCGGTCCAGGCGTCCGCCACGTCGACCCGGTGGCCCATGGATTCCATGCCTTTGGCAAGGGCGGTAACGTAACCGGGTATTCCCCCGCGGCGGGCGGGCGCGCTGATAACAACAATTCTCATAGCGTTTTCCTTCCAGGCTGTCGGTTTTGCCTGCGCGGGGGGTAGCCGGAGACCCCGGACCCGGCGCAAGGCGGGGAGGAGGCTCCGGCGCAGGGGGGCCGGACAAGGCCCGCGCCTGCCTGCCTCCGCCGGTCCGGTAACAGGCCCCCCTTAAAAATATACTGCCGCCGTATCAGGCCAGCTTGTAGAGATGGTCTACGGACGGCTCCTTTACCAGGAGCACCGAGCATTTGGCGTTTATCATGATTTCCCGGTAGGAATTGCCCATGATGTCCCGGGTGCTCCGGTCCCGTTCCCAGCCGCCCAGAAGGATGAGGTTCGCCTGTTTTTCGTCGGCGACTTTCAGTATCTCCGTGTATACGGCCCCGTGGCGTATCTCCCGTTCGATCTTCACGCCCTTGGGTCGGGCCAGCTCCCCGATATAGCTGAGATAGCGGTGCCCGTTGGCCTCCAGGCTGTGCTCGTACTCCTGGCTTTCTTCCTGGATGAATATCTTGCTCAGGGTGAGCTGCTTTATGGTGGCGGTGTCCACTACGTAGACCGCCGTAAGCCGGCAGCGCTGCTGCTTCGCCAGGACTATGGCGTACTTCGCCGCCAAAATCGAGGCGTCCGAACCGTTGATCCCTACGACGAGGTCTGAAATGACAGGTTTCATCATTCCCTTCCAGTTTTCCTCTTGAGCAGCTTGCTGGAGAAAAAGGCGTCCCGGTCCTTTTCCTCCAAAGCCGCTTCGATATAAGATTTGGTTTCGCGGGCGGTAGGTATTACCATCTTTTCCAGGGCGTTTACCCGCCTCTGGGTTTTGCGGACTTCCCGGGCAAGCCGCCACGCGATGGTCCTGACCGCCGCAAGCTCCGTAAGAATTTTAAGGAGCCGGAAGAATTCTAGCACGGTTTCGTCGCATTCGGCAAATGAATTCGCGGGGGAATATTTCAATTCCATGGGGGGGAGCTGGACTTCGAGGCCCGGGAGCTTCATTCCGGCGACGGTGACCTGTTTTTCCCGCAGCTCGAAACGGTAGCGGATGTTCCTTGAAAGCCGGTCCGCCCGCTCGCGGCCTACGACGACGAGCATGCGCTTGAGGGCCGGGTACGCGGACGCGGCGCAGGCGTCCAGGTCGCGCTCCAGGAGCTTGACCTGCTCGACCTTGTGCATCAGCTCCATGACCAGGATCTCGCGTTTCTGCTCGAGGAGGTCGTAGCCCTCCGTGGCTATGGCGAGCTGTTCCTTGACGCGGATGAGGTTGCTCTTGGTCGGCGCTATCTGCTCGCGGGCCATGCCTATGCCGCGCCTCCGGGCGTTCTGTTGCCGGGCGCTGCGCTTCCGGGCGCGTCGCCGCCGGCAAAGGGGTCCAGGTACTTCTCGATGTACGTCTTGTTGATGCGCAGGAGATCTTCCCTGGGGAGGCGCGCCAGTACTTTCCAGCCGAGGTCCAGGGTCCGGGCGATGCTCCGGTTTTCGGCCTCCCCCTGGGTGAGGAACTGCTGCTCGAATATTTCGCCGAATTTGAGGTAGCGCTTGTCGGAATCGGACAGCTCCTCCTCCCCGATTATCGAGGCGAGGTTGCGCACGGACTTTACCTTTGAGTAGGCGGCGAAAAGCTGGCTCGAAACATCCTTGTGGTCCTCGCGGGTCATGCCCTCGCCTATGCCGTCCTTCATGAGGCGGGAAAGGCTGGGGAGGCCGGCCACGGGCGGGTAGACGCCCCGCTGGGTCAGTTCCCGGTCGAGCACGATCTGGCCTTCCGTGATATAGCCGGAAAGGTCCGGGATGGGGTGGCTTATGTCGTCGTTGGGCATGGTGAGTATGGGTATCTGGGTGATGGAGCCGGAAGATCCGGCGATCTTGCCGGCCCGCTCGTAAAGCGAGGCCAGGTCAGAGTAAAGGTAGCCCGGGTAGCCTTTGCGGCTGGGCACCTCGCCCCGGACGGAGGATACTTCCCGCAGGGCCTCGCAGTAGTTGGTCATGTCGGTCATCACGACGAGGACGTGCATGCCGCGCCCGTATGCCAGGTACTCGGCGGCGGTGAGGGCGCAGCGGGGGGCCACGAGCCGTTCCAGGGAAGGGGCGTCGGCCAGGGACAGAAACACTACTACGTTCGCCAGTACGCCCGAACGCTCGAAGTCGTCGAGGAAGAAGCGGGCCACGTCGTACTTGACCCCCATGGCGCAGAAGATTACGACGAAGGGTTCCGCAGGCTTCCCCCCGGAGGAATCCCCCGCGCCGAGGATCGCGGCCTGGCGCACGATCTGGGCCGCCAGCTTGTTGTGGGGAAGCCCGCTGCCGGAAAAGATGGGGAGCTTCTGGCCGCGGATGAGGGTGTTCATGCCGTCGATGGCGGAAATGCCGGTCTGGATAAAGTCCCGGGGGTAGGCCCGGGCATAGGGGTTGATGGGGAGGCCGTTTACGTCCTGGCGGATTGACGAGGCGATTTCGCCGTAGCCGTCTATAGGCTCGCCCAGGCCGTTAAAGACGCGCCCCAGAAGCCCGGGCCCTACCCGTAGTTCCATGGGCCTGCCCAGGAATTCGACCCTGCTTTCGCCGGCGGAAAGGCCGGTATTGGTCCCGAATATCTGGATGGCGGCCCAGTCCTCGCTTAAATCGACTACCCGCCCAAGCCTCCGGCCTTCGTCGCGGTCGTAAACGGCCACTACCTCGTTAAAGCCTACGTTGCGGCTCCGCCTGGTGACGATCACCGGCCCTTCGATACGCGACAGCCCCCGGTATTCAACGCCCCGCATTACAGTCCCTCCCTGGTACGGTAACTCCGGTCCAGCTCTTCCAGGGCCTGGCGCATGGCCCGCTCGAATTCGGCAAGGGCGCCGTCGTCCCCGTTCTTCACGTCGCTTTTCAGCCGGGAAAGCCGTTCCCGGAACGGCGCCTCCCCCCCGGCCGCGCCAAGGCCGCTTATCTTGAGGAGGGGCGCGCCCAGCTTGATACAGGCCAGGGACCGCTCGTGGAATTCCATGATAAGCTCCAGAATGCGCACCTGCTTCGCGGGGACGCAGTACATGTCCGTTTCGTCAAAAGAATTCTGCTGTAAAAAGCCGTTCTTGATGATGTCCGCGGTGAGCAGTACCAGCCGCTGGTCGTCGGGGAGCGCGTCCGGCCCGATGAGGCGCACGATTTCCGACAGGCGCTGTTCTTTTTTGAGCAGATCGAGGGCGCGGCGCCGGGCCCCGGCCCACTGGGAATTTACCTTTTCCCACCAGGATTTAAGTTCCTCGGCGTATTCCGAATAACTGTCGATCCAGCTTATGGCCGGGTAGTGCCGGGCGTTGGCAAGGTCCCGGTCCAGGGCCCAGAAACAGCGGATAAAACGCTTGGTATGCTGGGTGACCGGCTCGGAAAAGTCGCCGCCCGGGGGCGACACCGCACCGATGATCGACACGGAGCCCTCGCCGCCGGAAAGTGTCCTGACGCGGCCCGCCCGCTCGTAGAATTCGGCGAGCCGCGTCGGCAGGTACGCGGGGAAGCCTTCCTCGGCAGGCATTTCTTCCATGCGACCGGAAAGCTCCCGCAGGGCCTCGGCCCAGCGGCTTGTGGAGTCGGCCATGATCGCCACGTGGAAGCCCATGTCCCGGTAGAATTCCGCCAGGGTTACGCCGGTGTAGATCGATACTTCCCGCGCCGCGACCGGCATATTGCTCGTATTGGCGATGAGTATGGTACGTTCCATAAGGGAGCGGCCCGTGCGCGGATCGGAGAGGCGCGGGAAATCGGTAAGCACGTCGGTCATCTCGTTGCCGCGCTCCCCGCAGCCTATGTAGATGATGACATCGGCATCGCACCACTTGGCCACGGCGTGCTGGGTCATGGTCTTGCCGGTACCGAAGCCGCCGGGAATGGCCGCGGTCCCGCCCCTGGACAGCGGGAAGAACACGTCGATCACCCGCTGGCCTGTTATCAACGGCTTGTCGGGCGGAAGCCGCTCGACAACGGGCCTGGGGACGCGCACCGGCCACCACTGCGCCACCGGGATTTCCTCGGCGGCGTCGGTTTTTGCGACAACGCTGTTTATCGTTACCTCCCCGGCGGGTAACAGTTCCGTAATGTTCCCCCCCTTAAGGCCGGGGGGAACCATGATCTTACAGGTGATGCTTTCAGTCTCTTTTACCGTCCC
>JAIRRR010000269.1 GCA_031255875.1 Treponema sp. | reverse complement strand
GTGGCAAAACTTTCCCTGAGCAGGGATACGTTTTCCCCCGCCAGAAGAATCTGATAGTAGGCTTTGCGCACGTCCCGTTCCATCTGTATCCGCGCCTTTTCGTAGGATACGCGGCCGGTCTGGTAGTCCATTCTGATGACCTTGATACCCTGAAACAGCGCGGCGCTCAGATTAAGGGACGCGGAGAAATTCCCCAGCACATGCCAGCGGGGCGCTTCAATCGTATAGGGTGTAACACCCATAACCCCGCTTATGGTACTTGCCTCGTTGTCCATAGACAAAGTCCCCCGGACACCGAGGTCCGGCAGGAACTGGTTCCACACCAGATCGGACTTCCGCTTTTTTACATCCAGCGCCACCCTGGAAGATTCCAGACTCAGGTTGTTCTGGAGCGCCAGGTCTACCGCTTCGTCGGCGCTGATACGCCGCACGGCCTGCCCGGGATCGGGCGCGGCCTGCCCCGGGGGAGACGCCGCTTCCTGGGCGGCCAGCCCCGCAGCGGGCAGCAGCAGGGCTGCGGCGCAGAGCAGCGGCCTGATAATACCGGCGAACAGCAATAAGCGCCGCCGCCGCCTGGGACGGTGTCCCTTCAAAAGTTGGATCATACACTGACTCCTCTGCCGGGCCGGAAGACGTGGCATAGCACCGAATTCCGGCAGCCGGTTTTTATAGACCCGCATAACGCGCGGTCTTTTACGGCTTTTTGCCGTTTATCACCCTTTATAGGAAAACACCTCAGCATAGCGTCCGGTTTCATAAATCAAACCCTTTCATCCCCAGAGTTATAAATTTGTAAAGCCGCCGGAAACTTTCGTTCCGGACCCCGGAAATATCCTCGACAGACGGCGTCACCGTATGCTCGCCGGCCTTCCAGCGCAGCAAAATGTTGACAATGAGAAAGAACACCCACTGGGCAACGCGCTCCGCCCGGGCCTCCGTCTCCGAATCAGGGGCATCGCCCCCGAATGCTTCCAGCCCCACGCCCTGGAACATCAGGCAGAGCCGGGGGGGCGTGTGGTCCCCCAAATTCAGGTTCCTCAGGCGCAGCCAGTCTATTGCGATCAGGAATTCCGGCCTGGAACGCAGATAGTCCGCCGCGGCAATTATGGCAAGGTAAAGCCGCTCTTCCGCCAAAGAGGATTTTTCCTGGCTCGCCACGGTATACGCGATAAGGCGGTCCACTTCGGTCAGAAAAAGCTGGGCCAGCATTTCCCCCTTGTTCTCAAAGTGAGAATAGAGGCTGCTCTTGGCAAGCCCGGAACGCCGGGCCACCATATTCATGGAAGCGTTCCAGGGCCCGGTCTCCGCGACCACGGCCCCCACCGCGCGGATAAGCCGGTCGTCCTCGGAGTACTCGGGCGGGCTGCCCAGGCGTTTCTCAATCCCCTCGAAATCCAGGGCGGCCGCCGTTTCCCTGTCCAGGCCCAGCCCGGCGACAAGCTTCTGTTCCACAAAGGCGATTGCCCTATCCACAATCGCCTCGTCCCGGGCTTCAATCAGGGACGGGCTGTCCGGGAAGCCGAGGCAGTCCTGGTGAAAACAGGCTATCCAGAAAATGACGGTAACGATGACCATCTGTAGCAAATTAGGATAATCCGGAGTATCCTCTCCGGGCCTGAGAAGCTCCCGTATGCCCACGCCCCGGCGGGCAAGCTGTTCCGTCGTATCGGCCCGCCGGCTGCCGTATACCCAGATAAGGGAAAAGATGAAGATATCCGTATCGCGGCTGTAGAACCGCGCAAGCGACTGGGAGATGATAAGGTAGCGCTCGTCGCGGTCCTCTATCCGCAGCGCCCGGTCGTAATCGGCCCTGACCGCCTCCGCGTACTTGTCGAAAAAATAAGCGTGCATTTCATTCAAAAGCCCTTGCTTATTTTTAAAATGCCGGTATAATGCAGGCTTGGTAACGCCCAATTCGCGGGCAACCTGAGACAGGCTTGTTTTCCGGTACAGCTCCCGGCCCCATGCCCGAAACGCCGCTTTGATAACATCGATCTTCGTCATATTCGCAGAACCGGCCGGCGCTGCCGGGTTTTCAGGAACAAACCCATGTTACCGACCGGTCGTTAACACAAACATAACAAATAAACCCGCCAAAGGCAACTATTCACGGGATATTTTTTCGAGATTCAGCCCGCGTCAGCTCTTTCTTGCCAGCACCATGAGCAGCGCGATGTCCCCCTGGCGCACTCCGGGAATACGCGCCGCCTGGCCTACCGTAAGGGGCCGTACCGCTTTGAGCTTTTCCCGGGCTTCCGAGGAAATGCCGCCGAGCGAGGCGTAGTCAAGGCCCGGGTCCAGCTTGATGGCGTCCATCCTGGCCGCCCTGGAAACGGCCCGCCTTTCCTTTTCGATGTACCCCGCGTACTTGATGTCAAGGACGGCCCGCTCAAGCCACTCGGAGGGCCAAGCCGCCAGTTCCGGCGCGATGGGGAGCAGATCCGCCAGCCCCACCGCCGAATCCGCGAGGGCGCGTTCCAGCGTTTCCCCGGCGTGGGGGCGGAGCGCCGCCGGAAAGCCGCCCTTTTCCTGCTCAAGCCTGCCCGGAGTTTTCCTGCCCCGCAGCAGTTCCTGTATCTCATCGAGACTCCGGGCCTTTTTCAGGAAGCGCTCCCAGCGGGCATCGCCCGCAAGGCCCAGCTCCCGGCCCCTGGGGGTAAGCCGAGTGTCGGCGGTGTCGTGGCGGAGCACGAGCCGGTGCTCGGCCCGGCTTGTAAACATGCGGTACGGCTCCCTGGTCCCCAATGTGGTAAGGTCGTCCACCAGTACCCCGATATAGGCCTCGGCGCGGCCCAGCACCAGGGGCGGGGCCCCGCGCAGCTTTTGCGCCGCGTTGATCCCGGCCATAATGCCCTGGGCCGCCGCCTCTTCGTAGCCGGAACTGCCGTTTGTCTGGCCCGCCACAAAAAAGCCGGAAAGGCGCTTGGATTCCAGCGTGGGGTAAAGGTCCAGCGGGTCAAGGTAGTCGTACTCGACCGCGTAGGCGGGCCGGACGATACGGGCCTCTTCCAGGCCGGGGATGCTGCGGATAAAGGCGGCCTGCACGTCTTCCGGCAGGGAGCTGGAAGCGCCGTTCAGGTAAACCTCGCCGGTCTCCAGGCCCTCCGGCTCGACAAAGATGTGGTGCCGTTCCCGCTCGGGAAAGCGCACCACCTTGTCCTCGATTGAGGGGCAGTAGCGCGGGCCCGCGCCGGTAATCTTGCCGCCGTAGAGCGGGGAGCGGTGTATATTCGCGCGGATTATCTCGTGGGTCCCGGGCGTTGTATAGGTGATCCAGCAGGGGAGGAGGGGCCTTTCAATGCGGAGGCCCGGCTCCGTGTCAAAAGAAAAGGGCGCGGGCTCCTCGCCGTCCTGCCTTTCCATTGCCGAATAGTCCACGGAAGCCCCGTCGAGCCGGGCCGGGGTCCCGGTTTTAAGCCGCCCCACCGGGAAGCCCCGCCGCCTAAGGCTCTGCCCGAGGCCCAGGGCCGCGCCCTCTCCCAGGCGGCCTTCCGGCGCGTCGTATTCCCCGATAAATATTTTCCCTTCCATAAAAGTACCGGCGGCCAGCACCACAACACGGGCGCTTACGCGCCGGCCCCGCGCGGTCACCACCCCAAGCACCCGCTCCCCGGCAACAGGCGGCCCGGCATCCCCCCCCCGCCCGGCGTCCCCGCTCGTGACCAGGTCAACCACCGTATCCATAAAAATCGAAAGGCCCTTCTGGGATTCCAGGGCCGCCCGGGCCGCCGCCTGGTACGCGGCCTTGTCCGCCTGGGCGCGCGGCGCGCGGACCGCCGGGCCCCGGGACCTGTTCAGCACCCGGTACTGGATCAGGGCGGCGTCGGCAAGTTTCCCCATCTGGCCCCCCAGCGCGTCCACTTCCCGGACCAGGTT
>JAIRRR010000242.1 GCA_031255875.1 Treponema sp. | reverse complement strand
TCGCCTCCGGCATAGCCCGGGACTGGGGGGTGGACACCACCCAGATACCGGTCGTCGGCTGCGCCCCGGAATGGATGAGCGAGAAGGCCGTGTCCATCGCCAATTACGTGGTGTCCACGGGCATCGACGTATACCTGGGGATAGAGCCCCAGGTCAAGGGCAGCTCCCGGATGATGGAACTTATCACCCAGGGCACGAAGAAAATTACCGGGGCCGGCTACATCATCAACAAGGACCCCCACGAGCTGGTCCGCGCCATTATCGACGGTCTTGAGGCGAAACGCGCCGCCCTGGGCATATAAACGCGCCATGATAACCTTGGCCCCGTGCGGGCGAATGCCCGCGCAGTACGACCGAACAGGGAGCGTAGCTCCATGATAACCTTGGCCCCGTGCGGGCGGATGCCCGCGCAGTACAACCGAACAGGGAGCGTAGTGCCGTGATAACTTTGGCCCCGTGCGGGCGGATGCCTGCGCAGTACAACCGAACAGGGAGCAGAGTTCCATGAAGATCGCCATTACGGGAAAGGGCGGGGTCGGCAAAACCACCCTGGCGGCGGTGCTTGCCCGGCTTTACGCGGCCGAGGGCAGGACCGTCCTCGCGGTAGACGTGGACCCCGACGCGAACCTGGGCCTGGCCCTGGGCTTCTCCGAAGAGGAGCTCGCCGGCATTACCCCTGTCTCGAAGATGAAGGAGCTGATCGCCGAGCGTACCGGCTCGGATTCGGACGGCCTGGGGAAATTCTTCAAGATCAACCCCCGGGTGGACGACATTCCGGACCGTTTCGCCAGGGAAAAGGACGGGGTAAAGCTCCTGATAATGGGGACCGTGGAAACAGGCGGCTCGGGCTGCGTATGCCCGGAGCATGTCATGGTCAAGCGGGTCATCTCGCACCTGGTCCTGGGGACGGACGAGGTGGTGATCATGGACATGGAGGCCGGGCTTGAACACCTGGGCCGGGGGACCGCCGGCATGGTGGACGAATTCATCGCGGTGATAGAGCCGGGCGCGCGGAGCATCCAGACCTACCGTAAGGTCAGGGAGCTTGCCGCCGATCTGGGGGTAAAAAAGGTAAGCGTGGTGGCGAACAAGGTGCGGAGTCCGGAAGACGAGGCGTTCCTCAGGGAACGGATCCCGGCGGAGGACTTTTTCGGCGTTGTCAGCTACAGCGACGATGTCGCGAGCGCGGACCGGCGGGGCCTATCCCCCTTCGACACGAGCGCGGCGGCAAAAGACGAGATCAGGAGAATCAAGGAAAAAATTGATTCCTCCATAAAACCCAAACCTACAAACATAAAGGAATGAATCCATGAAACTGCTTTTTAACCGTGTATACGATGGCGTCGACGAGATGTACGCCGTCGCTGAAAAAACATTAAACGAGACGGTGGCGGAACTTGGCGAGTCGGCCCCTGTTGCCATGCCGAACACGGCCTATTTCCTGGCCAACCACCTGGCGTACCTTTCGAAAAAGGTAACGACCCTGGGCGAGCTCAAGGCGTGTTTCCCCGAGGTAAAGGCCTGGATGCCCCACGGGGACCGGCTGGGCGACGTGTTCAAGTCCGGCTTCGGCACCGTACTGGCCGCCGAAGTAATCGAGGCCTGCAAGTACGCCAGGGGCCCCTCCCCCTACGGCGAAGGCGAAGGGCGCGAGTACTGGGGCCACATGAGCGACGCCGAGGTGCGCGAGCTGGGGGTGCCCCTGGTTACCGGCGACATCCCGGGCTTCGTGGTCATCATCGGCCCCGCGCCCTCCGACGAGGAGGCTGCGGAACTTATCAAGGGCTACCAGAGCCGCGCCATCTTCGTGTTCCTCATCGGGGGAATCATCGACCAGGCGAAACGGATGAATATCAACATGAACTTTTCCGTGCGCGTGGTGCCCGTGGGGCCGGACATCTGGTCGGTGGCCCACATCATCTCCGTGGTAAACCGCGCCGCCATGATCTTCGGGAACGTGCAGCCCGGGGACCAGGAGGCCTTTGATCACTACACCTTCCACCGCATCCGGGCCTTTGTAAACGCCTTCGCGCCGGTGGCGGACATTGTGGTAGGCTGCGGCGGCGGCGCTATCGCCATGGGCTTCCCGGTCATCACCAACGACACAAAGGATATGTGGCCCGTGCCCAAGAGCCTCATAATCCAGACCGATACCAGGGACTTTATCGAAACTTCCCTGGAAGCCAGGGATATCAAGATCAAGGTGACGAATATCGACATCCCCGTCGCCTTCTCTTCGGCCTTCGAAGGGGAGATTGTGCGCAGGCCCGATACCCAGGTCGATATAGACGCCACCAAGATGGACTGCTTCGAATGGGTGCGCACCCTTGACCTCTCGGAGATCGAGGATCACCGGATCGACCTTATCGGCCCGGACATTGACACCGTCGAGGCGGGAAGCCGTTTCCCCATGGCGATGATCGTGGAAGTCGGCGGCAAGAACATGCAGAGCGATTTCGAGCCTGTGTTTGAAAGGAGAATCCACCACTACGTCAACTTTATGGAAGGGATAATGCACACCGGGCAGCGGGACCTTATCCGGGTGCGGGTAAGCAAGAACGCCTTTGCCTCGGGCTTCCGGGCGAAACACTTCGGAGAGGTGCTGTACGCCAAGATGAAGAGCGAGTACGAAAAGGTCATCGACAAATGCCAGGTAAAGATAATTACCGATCCGGAGAAACTCAAGGATCTCAAGGCCCAGGCCCAGGCGTCCTATGAAAAGCGGGACGCCCGGCTCCAGACCCTTACGGACGAGAGCGTGGAGGTGTTCTACAACTGCATACTCTGCCAGTCCTTCTCGCCCTCCCATGTCTGCGTCGTCACCCCGGAACGGCTCGGCCTCTGCGGGGCTGTCTCCTGGCTGGACGCCAAGGCCACCAACGAGCTGGACCCCAACGGCGCCTGCAAAGTCGTAACCAAGGAGCGGGTGGTAGACGACCGGCTCGGAATATGGGAAGATGTAAACGAGGCGGTGAACCAGGCGTCCCACGGCTCCTTGCAGCAGGTAACGCTCTATTCCATCATGCAGGACCCCATGACAAGCTGCGGCTGCTTCGAGTGCATCTGCGGCATCGAGCCGTTCTCCAACGGCGTCGTGATCGTCAACCGGGAACATTCGGGCATGACCCCCCTGGGCATGACTTTCTCCGAAATGGCCTCGATGACCGGCGGCGGCGTCCAGACCCCGGGCTTCATGGGCCACGGCAAGCAGTTTATCTCTTCCAAGAAGTTCATGGCGGCAGAGGGCGGCCCCGCGCGTATCGTGTGGATGCCCAGGGCGCTCAAGGATCTGGTGGGGGGAAAGCTCAACAAGACCGCCCAGGAGCTCTACGGTATCGAGGATTTCTCGTCCATGATCGGCGACGAGACCATTACTACCGATGCGGAGGCTTTGCTGGGCCACCTCACGGAAAAGAGCCACCCGGTGCTGGGCCTGGAAGCGCTCCTGTAGGAGCCTCAATATACAGATTTTGGAACAGTCCCGAATTGCATTTAATTTTACTTAAGGAGAGTTTGTATGCCGTTTAAAAGCAATCCGCAGAAGTTCAGCGCCTCCATTAAAGAGGTGGTGATCGGTACGGGGGATGCCGCCATGACCCTGGGCGGCGCGAATGTGTTTCCCCTGTACAGTTTTGACGCGCCCATCAAGAATCCCCCCAGGGTGGGGATCGAGGTTTCCGATCTGGGGCCCGACAGGGATCTCCCGGGAATTGCCGAATTTTACGCCGGGGCGGAAACCGCCGCCGACCAGGTCAGGCGCGCCTGCGAAAATTCCGGGGCCGCCTTTGTCAGCCTTTCCCTTGAAAGCGCCGACCCCAACGGCGCCAACAAGCCGGTGGAAGAGTGCGTGGCCCTGTGCAAGGAGGCCGCCGCCGCTGCGACCCTGCCCCTGGTAATCCAGGGCAGCAAGAATGTCGAGAAGGACAAGGTCCTGTTTGAAAAGATCGCGGAAGCCCTGGAGGGCAAAAACGTGCTGCTCCTGTCCGCCAAGGAAGAGAACCACAAGGCCATCGCGGTGGCGGCGGTGCTGGCGTACAGGCAGAACATCGGCGCGGAATCGGCGGTCGACATCAACCTGGCCAAGCAGCTCAACGTGCTCATCTCCCAGGCGGGCGTCAGCACGCCGAACGTGGTGATGAACGTGGGTTCGGCGGCGGCGGGCTACGGCTTTGAGTACGTGGCTTCCACCATGGAGCGGGTCAAGGCGGCGGCCCTGGCCCAGAACGACACGGCCCTCCAGTTCCCCATCATAACCCCGGTCGGCCCCGACGCATGGTCGGTAAAGGAGGCGCTGGTTTCCGAGGACGATTTCCCGGACTGGGGCCCGGTGGAGCAGCGGGGCATCGACATGGAAATCGCGACCGCCGCGGCGGTCCTGGCGGCGGGTTCCGACGCGGTGATCCTGCGCCACCCGGCGTCGGTGAAAGCCATCACAAAACTTATCGCGGAAATCATTTAAGGAGAGCAGCAAAATGGCTTTAAAAGGACTGGATATATTCAAACTGACCCCCAAGACAAACTGCAAGGACTGCGGCAACCCCACCTGCATGGCCTTTGCCATGAAAGTCGCCCAGGGCGCCGTCGCCCTGGAAAAATGCCCCCACATGAGCCCCGAGGCGCTCAAAACCCTGGGCGAGGCCACCGAGCCGCCCATGAAGAACATCAAAGCCGGGGCCGGCGGGAACGAGCGCAGCCTGGGCGGCGAAACCGTGCTCTTCCGGCACGAGAAAACCTTTGTGTCCAAGTGCCTCTACGGCGTGGTTGTCTGCGCCGAGTGCATAGACAAGAAACTCCCCCAGCTGGAGAAGATCGACTACGAGCGCATCGGCGAGCACATGTCCGTGGAATTTTTCGACGTGCTGTACCAGGGCGACAAGGCCGCGTTCCTGGAAACCGTGAAAAAAGCCCAGGCGACCGGGCGCACCCTTATCCTGGAAGTGGATGACGAGGACGCCGCCAGGGCGGCCCTCGACCTGGCCAAGGCCGGCAAGCCCATACTCAACGGGGCCAACGAGAAGAACTACGAGGCGTTCGGCAAGCTCGCCGCCGAAGCCGGCGTAACCCTGGGCGTTACCGGGCCGAGCCTGGACAGCATCCACGACACGGTCGCCGCGCTGGAAGCCGCGGGGAACAAGAACCTCGTCATCGACGTGGGCGCTTCCACCGCCAAAGAGGCCTTTGCCAGAACAGTCCAGATCCGGCGGGCGGCCCTCAAGGACGGGGACCGGACTTTCGGCTACCCCACCATCGTCAACCTGTACCGGGTCGCCAAGGGCGACCGCGGGCTCCAGACCGCCCTTGCCTCGCTTTTCACCATGAAGTACGGGTCCATCATCCTCCTGGAAGACCTCAGCTATTCCCAGGCCCTGCCCCTCTACGGGCTGCGGCAGAACATCTACACCGATCCCCAGAAACCCATGAAGGTGGAGCCCGGCGTCTATCCCATCAACGGCGCCGACGAAAACGCCATCTGCGCCACCACCGTGGACTTCGCCCTCACCTACTTCATCGTTTCGGGCGAGCTGGAACGCTCCGGCGTGCCCGTAAACCTGCTCATCTCCGACGCGGGCGGCTACTCGGTGCTCACCGCCTGGGCCGCCGGGAAACTGTCCGCAAGCTCCGTCGCCCGGTTCATCAAGGAAAAGGACATAGAGGGCAAGATCAAGAACCGGAACCTGGTCATCCCCGGCAAAGTCGCGGTCCTCAAGGGCGAGCTGGAGGAGAACCTGCCGGGCTGGAAGATCATCGTCGCCCCCAACGAGGCCGTGGGCGCGGTAAAGTTCCTCAAAGAACTGAAAGTATAGGCCCGCCCGCCCCGGGCCTTCAGCCCGGCGGCGGCAAAACGGCGGATTTTATAGGAATTTGCCCGGGGCAAAAGCCCCCGGGCAGCGCTAAAATATTTGGAGGAAAAGCATGGCAGGAAAATTCATTGTTATCGGCGAGCGGATCCACTGCATTTCGCCGGTAATCCGCGCGGCAATGGAAACCAAGGACCCGGAGCCCATTCTCAAGCGGGCCAAAGAGCAGATTGACGCCGGCGCGGCGTACCTTGACGTAAACATCGGCCCGGCGGAGAAAACCGGCGAGGACCTGATGAAATGGGCGGTAAAACTCTTGCAGGACAACTTCGACAACGTGCCCCTGTGCCTGGACACGGCGAACAAGAAGGCCATCGAGGCCGGCATTTCGGTATACAACCGCGCCAGAGGCAAGCCCATCGTAAATTCCGCGGACGCCGGGGACCGCATCGGCTACATCGACCTTGCCGCCGCCAACGACGCCATCGTCATAGCCCTCTGTTCCAAAGAGGGCGTCCCCTCTGACAACGACGAGCGCATGGGCTATTGCCAGGAAATGCTGGAGCGGGGCATGGGCCAGGGCATGGAAGCCGAGGACCTCTGGTTCGATCCCCTGTTCCTGGTCATCAAGGGCATGCAGGACAAGCAGAAAGACGTGCTGGACTTTATCAAGCAGCTCTCCGACATGGGCTTCAATTCCACCGGCGGCCTTTCCAACGTTTCCAACATGATGCCCAAGCACATCAGGCCCATCATGGATTCAACCATGATCGCCATGACGATCAACCAGGGCCTCACCTCGGCCATAGTCAACCCCTGCGATCTCAGGCTCATGGAAGCGGTCAAGTCTGCGGACATCATCATGAACCACAGCCTCTACGCCGATTCGTATCTGGAACTGTAGCCTTTCTTATCCGGTACCGGAAGGGGGGCCTGTTACCGGAAGGCGGGCGGAACCTTGCAGGTTCCTGCTCCAACCCAATCAGGCCGCCGCCCGGCCCCCCTGCGGCCGGGCCAAGGTCCCGGCCTACCCCCCGGTTAAAGCAGCGGCTTTTTGACAGGAGGCAACGCCATGAAAGAACAGCACGAAGGACACGAAGCCGGGCAGGACCGCGCCCACGAACACTGCGGACATGAACACGCTCACGAACACGAACACTGCGCCCACGGACATGAACACGCTCACGGGCACTGCGGTCATGACCACGACCACGAACATTGCGGCCACGCTCATGGACATGAACACGACCATGACCACACCCGCGAACATGATCACGAACACGCCCACGAACATGAACACTGCGGGCATGAATATGCTCACGAACACGCCCATGGACATGATCACGAACACGAGCACGGCGGCGCGGCGGACATCGCCAAGATAAGCGCCTTTCTGGAGTACATGGCTGAGCACAACGGCCAGCACGCCGGGGAAGTTGCCTATCTCGCCCATCTGCTTCACCACGCCGGGCAGGAAGAGGCCGCCGGGCTGCTTGAAAACGCGGCCCGGGATTTTGAAACCGGGACCGGGAAACTCGCGGAAGCCCTGGCCCTTGT